>CAXBFT010000207.1:0-4081 GCA_963974945.1 uncultured Alphaproteobacteria bacterium | reverse complement strand
CGTGGTTCTTAGTGTTGAATCTGTTGCCTATGAGCAAAACACAAATGGCAATGAAGTTGACCTTACTGATAACCGTGCAAGTGCATTTGATACGATTGAAGTCTGTATTGATGTAGATAGCGTTCCGACAGTTGGCAATGATAAGGTTGTAGTTGATGAGACTGACCTTGCGCCAACGACATCTGTTGATGGTAAAATTGTCGCTGATTTCGGTGATGATGCGCCAGGCACCGTTAAAGGAAACGGTACGTATGTTATTGGTGACCTTAAATCAGGCGGAGAGCCTGTGGTTGTTAACTTTAATGCCGCAACAAACACCTATACGGGCACGGCAAATGGTGCGCCGATCTTTACTTTGGTTATCCAAAATAATGTTGAATACACATTCACCTTAATACAACCGATCATAATGATATGTTGCCCCTTCAATTCGGTGTTACCGCAACAGATAGCGATAATGATGGTGTGAACGCGACGATTACGGTTGATGTTTATGACGATGGTCTTGATGCGCTTGACGACTTTGTTCAGGCATATGTTGATGAAGGTATTGTAAGCGGGAATGTTGTAGATAATGATGACTTATCAAATGATACGCCAAATCTTGTAACGCAAATTAAATTCGGCGGCGCTGTTTATGATGTACCTGCGGATGGTTCTGATGTTACGATTGACGGTATTCATGGTAAATTGACGATCAATAATACGGGCGAATATTCCTATGATCCTTCAGGTGCAGGTTTGGACACAACCTACACCTTTACTAAAGACTCCCCATCAGGAAGCGATGGCGGCGGTGATATTAAGAATGTAGAGACCAGCTTCAATGAAACCACGAATGAATTTACATTCACGATGACAATTGAAGACATCAGTAACGGCTTTAGTCTTGCCATTAATGGTGGGCCAAATCCAAAAGGGCATGAAGCCGAAATGGCCTTGTTCTATTTTGATGCAAGTGGCGCTAATCCTATCGTGAGTGTTTATGCTTATAATGGCATGAATACGCAGACAAGCTGGGAGGATGGATCACGCGCTGGTGGTATTCAAACCGCAGACTCTATCTTGAATTCTATTGCGAATGCTGATGTATTCTCGAATATTTCTGTAACAACAGATGGTGCGGGCAACAACATATTCAGCTTCACAATGGACGCGACAGATGTTCTTAACCATAGTCCACTTTATGGCCCTGACGGTGAATGGACGGGTGTTTCATTTGGTGAAGAAATCGGTATGTGGTTGCATCCTGTTCAGGGGCTTGGAACATCATATGATGCCAATGGCCTGTTGACGCAGTGGTCTTCTGAGGGGCAGGGGTTCTATGATACGTCTTATGAGCAAACAGAAATAACTGTTGTCGGATGTGTAGAAGATTCCTTTGAGTATGTCTTGGCTGATGGCGATTTTGATACGGATAGTGCCGTATTGACAATTAAGACATGTGAATCACAAAGTGATTTGATTGTTGGTAATAATGTTGATGATATTGATGGGTCAACTATTCCACATTTGGTGAATGGTGATGAGGGCGTTATTGATGGCGGCCTTGGCAGAGATATTCTTGTTGGTGATGCCGGTGGGTCATTCCTTGAGCCGCAAACGCAAGATTATAACTTTGTATTTATTTTAGATGTTTCCGGTTCAATGGGTAATCCTAACTCTGCGACATCGCGCGTTACATTGTTGTTTGATGCGGTTGAAAATCTTTTGGCTTCTGTTGATGTCTATGATGGTGGTGATGTAAAAGTACATTTCATTCCATTCTCAACACAGGCTTTGGGTTCGGCCACATTCGATTTCACAAGTCCTGATGTTATGAATGATATCTCAGCCTATCTTGCAGGTATTACAACAGACGGATTTACCAATTACGAAAGCCCAATGCAAAAAGCCATTGAGTGGTTGGAGGGTCCGGAGCCTTTGGGCGGTAACGCGATTACAACAACTTATTTCATCTCAGATGGTGAACCGAACCGTTATATTGACGCGTCAAATGCTGTATCATCTGCAAATGCAGCGGATGCAATGGGCGAAATCACCGGAACCGACGGTACGAACGAAGTTAAAATGCTTCAGGATCTAAGTGATGATGTTATTGCAGTTGGTATTAACATTGGCGGTGCAATTTCAAATCTGGATGTGATTGACTCCGGTCATCATGCCATAAACATCGATGATGCAAATGAGCTGACAGTCGCTCTTGCGGATACAAGTCCATTGGATAAGTTGCTTGCGGTGGGTGGCGATACGATTGAAGGCGGCGAAGGCAATGACATTATCTTTGGTGATGTGTTATTTACTGATGATCTTGCCGATTTGCATGGTTTCTCTACAGATGACGGTGCGGGCTGGGAAGTATTTGAGCGTCTTGAAAATGGCGAGAGCGTAGCTAACCCATCTTGGACACGCGAAGATACAATTGATTATATTCGTGCAAATGCCGAAAGCTTGGCCGAAGAGTCACTTGATACACAAGGCGATGGCCGTTTTGGTGGGGATGATGTCATTAACGGCGGCGCGGGCGATGATCTTATCTTTGGTCAAGAGGGACGTGATTTCATTACCGGCGGTGCGGGCGATGATGTTATTTACGGTGGTTCTGATGCTGACGTGATCATCTTTAATGCTATCAATCAGGGTATTGATACGGTCAAAGATTTTAATATATCCGAAGGTGATATGCTTGATTTTTCTGCCTTGCTTGGTGGATATGATGCGGTGAATGATAATATCGCAGATTTCATTATCGCAACGGAAAGTGCCGGAAATACGACGATAGCCGTTGATTTGGATGGTGCGGGTGATGTCTATTCTGCACAGACTTTGGTGACGCTGGAAAATGTTACCGGGTTTGATATTGATCATTCTATCCTTACAACTGGTACTGTATAAGGGTTTTAAAAGGGATTATGGGGTGCCGCCATATTGTGGCGGCATTCTTTAAGAATAGGGTGGTATTTTTCCCTAACATATTGATCATATTACAAAGGTCTTGCTTTTATCTGTAAAAACAGGCATAAGTATGGCTGGCTGTAGCATGAGAATAAATGCTTGTGTGAGGAATATTACAAAGTTTTTTTTATATTAAACAAGAGGTAATTACTGTGATTTTGAGTAAGAAAATGCGAGCTTTATGCTTATCGACAGCTGTGTCGATGTTCGTGGTTTTAGGCGCCGGACAAGCAATGTCCGAGGATAATAAGGTAACAACGTTACAAGATGCCTTAGCAATCGGGATCTCAACAAACCCTGAATATGGTATTGTAGCAGCCTCTCGTCGCGCAACCGATGAGGAGCTTAGACAGGGCGAGGCATTATTCTTACCTTCTGTTGACTTAAACGGTGATGCCGGTTTCGAATATAGCGATGATCCGGGTACACGTGCAGGCATTGGAAGCGACACTGAAAGCATGTGGCGCAAAGAAGTCGGTGTAACTCTTACACAAATGTTATTTGATGGTTTTGATGCACATTACGAAGTGCAACGTCAAGAAGCGCGTGTGATTTCATCTGCGCAACGTGTTCGTGAAACAGCCGAATTAGTTGGTCTTTCTATCGTAGAGGATTACTTAGAAGTTCTTCGTCAACGTCAACTACTTTTGATCGCACGTGAAAACGTATCAGATCATACATCTATTTTAGATCAAATCAAAGATGGTGTTGATGCCGGTCGTTCAACATCTGCCGATATGGCGCAGGTTCAGGCGCGTTTGGCATCTGCTCGTGCGGGTGAGGCCAATACGCTTGAGGCGTTGCGCGTAGCTGAGGCTCAGTATCGTCGTGAAGTTGGAGATCCTGCAGGCGATCTTGGCATGCCGGTTATCCCATTTGATGTTTTAGAAGGTGATCTTGAGCAAGAAGTGATGAAGGCGCTGTCAAACAGCCCGACATTGGATATTTTTTCGGCTGACATCGAAGTTGCTTATGCTGAATCTCAAGGCACAAAAGCATCACAATACCCACAATTGGATTTGCAGTTAAATGCACGTGCCGGCCATGATTTGGGCGGAACTGAAGGGCGTGATGCAAGTGCATCTGCATTGGTTGTGATGAACTGGAATCTTTACCGCGGCGGCGC
>CAXBFT010000206.1:0-4094 GCA_963974945.1 uncultured Alphaproteobacteria bacterium | reverse complement strand
CATCCCTGGTTCGAATCCAGGTACCCCAGCCATTTTTCTTTTTCAACGAAATTAGTGAATAGATTATGCATCTTTCATGCATGCCTGCCTCAATGTGATTCTAAAGCATATTTTCATCAATCTAAAGAGTGGGATTGATATTGCCCCTTTATGCTCGAAACCTATACTTTTGAATAGGTAGCATACTGATTTAAAATAATAATTTTGTATATTATTAATCCCTAATTAATATATTTTGTCTAAAATACATTATAAATTGAATTTATACTGAGTGTTATGAGGATAAGCATGATAGCAGGACAAATAGAGACACGTAAAGAGATCGAGCTTGCTCTTGATGCATTGCTTGAGATTCCTGTCAGCCAACGTGATCAAGCGGTGTCAGAGCAAATTGCAGTATTCCTAAACTTACTTCAATCCGGTTCAGGCCAACATAATGATAAAAATATTTCGACGTTTCAGTATGAAGCAAGCTCTGCCTTATTGGATTCATCATCCCCAAGTGAAGAAATAATTCACAATGTTTTGGAACAAACAATTATATCTTATGATGAGTTAAGATTATCCGCCCCCATTTTTGATGATGACAGAGCGACTATATTGCCTAATGCTCCATCACCTCAACCTGCGCCGGATGTCATTTTACCCGAAACGGTCACCCTTAAAACAATAACATCTGAAAGCATGCTGACTCTGAATAATCCAACACCCGAAGCTTATGATTCGTTTGGTATATCCGTTTCCAGCAGTGAGAATTATGCGGTTATTGGCGCTGCGTATGATAATACGAACGCAACAGGTGCTGGCTCGGCTTATATTTATGATTTAACCACCAATACTGTGCTTTATACCTTGAATAATCCCGCCCCAGAGGCAAATGATTCTTTTGGTGCGGCGGTATCTATTGATGGAAATTACGCGGTTATCGGGGCTCATTATGATAATGAAAATGCAACAAGTACCGGTTCGGCCTATGTGTATGATGTCTCAACGGGCAATCTTTTATATACATTGAACAACCCAAGACCCGGTGCGTTTGATCTTTTCGGATCAACCGTTTATGTGAACGGGGATTATGTGGTTATTGGCTCGCCATCAGATAATACCGGCGCGAATAATAGTGGTGCCGCTTATATATATGATGTCTCAACGGGCAATCTTTTACATACATTGGATAACCCAACCATAGCGGCCACAGATAGTTTCGGGCACTCGATATCAGGTGATGGAGATCATATCATTATTAGTGCCTATCGGGACAGTACAAACGCCACGACCGCCGGTTCGGCATATATCTATGATGCGTCGACAGGCGCATTATTGCATACGTTAAATAACCCAACACCCTTGAATTATGAATATTTTGGATATTCTGTATCTATAGAAGGCGACTATGCTCTCGTGGGGGCGCGAGATGCACGAACAGGGTCAACAACAGCGATTGGCGAAGCTTATGTCTATGATGTAACAACAGGAAATCTTCTTCATACTTTGGAAAACCCTGATCCATCCGATGGTAATCGTTTTGGTAATGCCGTTGCCGTTGGTGGTCACTATGCACTGGTCGCGGAATCAGAGGCGAATACAGGATCAAATTATCATGGCGCCGTTCATATCTTTGATTTAACAACAGGCGATCTGCTCTACACTATCGATAACCCAGCTTTCACAAATTACGACTTATTCGGTAATTCTGTATCCATTGATGGTGATACCGCAATCATCGGCTCATATAACGACAACACAGGCGCAACAAGCGCGGGATCTGCTTATGTGTTTTTCGGTGATTTTGATGGCGATGGTAATGTGCGCGGAACTTCGGCAGATGAAACACTTTACGGCTTTGATGGCGATGACATTTTGTCTGGCCTTGGCGGTAATGACACATTATATGGCGGCGATGGCGCGGATACCTTCTCATTCGAAGGACAAGGAACGACAGATTTTGACCGTATCGAAGACTTTACCGTCGGCGATGGCGATAAACTGGATATTTCCGATATAATCACAGGCTTCAACGGCAGCAGCGATATAGAGGATTTTGCACGTATTATTGATGATACCGTGAATATCGGCCATTCATATCTGGTGGTAGACGGCAATGGCGCGGCTGACGGACAGCTTGATTTTGTGGCTGTGGCCTATATCGTTAACGGAGCCGGACTTGATATATCAACGCTCTATGATAATGGTCAAATCATTGCATTTTAATTCCATTTCTTACATTTAAAAATAGAATCTACCTGTGGTATGAATATATATGCTTAAGCTCTGTATTCAATCATCTGCATATGGGACTGTCATAAATTTAACAAAGGATAATTATGCCTAAAGATAACGCCCCCATTATCGTTTGGTTCAGGCAAGATTTGCGTTTGCGTGATAACCTAGCCTTAATCGCCGCGCATGAAACTGGGCGGCCGATTATTCCGCTTTATATTCTTGATGACCATAATAGTGGGAAATGGAAAATGGGCGGGGCGAGCCGTTGGTGGTTGCATCAGAGCTTAACCGCCCTTAATCGTAGCTTAAACGGCACGATGATGTTTGCGGCTGGTGATGCGCAAAAAATTCTTCGTCAAATAATACAGGAAACGGGCGCAACGTATATATATTGGAATCGTTGCTATGAACCGTGGCGCATTGCGCGGGATAAAAAAATAAAAGAAGAATTTGCAGGTACGAAAAGCTTTAACGGCGCCCTTTTGTTTGAGCCGCATACCGTTTTAAAAGAGGATGGAACGCCCTATAAGGTGTTTACGCCGTTTTATAAGAAGGGCTGCTTGACCCGCGCACCTGAACCACGAGAGCCGCAAGCCGCACCCAGAAACCTCAATCTTATGAAGCATAATGACAGCCGCCTTGATGATCTAAATCTGATGCCTGATATTTTGTGGTATGAGCAGATGGAAAAAGAATGGCAAGTGGGGGAAGAGGGCGCGCTGAAGCGCTTGAAGGCTTTTATGGAAGATGGCCTGAAAGGGTATAAAGAAGGGCGCAATTTTCCTGATCGCGCCAATGTCTCCCGCTTATCCCCGCATCTTCATTTCGGCGAGATTTCTTCCAATGAGGCATGGCACGCGGCGCGCCCGACGATGATTGCACAATCATGCGAAAACGACGGAGAAACATTCTTGAGCGAACTTGGTTGGCGTGAATTTTCAAATAGCCTGCTTTATCATTTCCCCGATCTGCCGCAAAAAAACCTACAAGGTAAGTTTGATGCCTTTCCATGGAATAAAGATGATAAATCTTTAACCGCTTGGCAAACAGGACAAACAGGCTATCCCATTATTGATGCGGGTATGCGAGAGCTTTGGCAGACAGGATATATGCATAATCGTGTGCGGATGATTGTCGGATCATTTCTAGTTAAAAATTTACTTTTGCATTGGCATCATGGTGAGGCATGGTTTTGGGATACATTGGTCGATGCAGACCTCGCCAATAACAGTGCGAGTTGGCAATGGATTGCCGGATGCGGTGCAGATGCTGCGCCTTATTTTCGTATATTTAATCCGGTTACGCAGGGCCAGAAATTTGATGCCGAGGGCGATTATGTACGACGATTTGTGCCTGAATTAACAAAAATGCCCAATAAATTCATTCATAATCCATGGGATGCGCCGGATCAAATTTTAGACTATGCAAAGGTGAAATTGGGGCGTAATTATCCCAAGCCGATTGTGAATTTAAAAGAGTCTAGAGAGCGTGCCTTATCTGCCTTTAAAAGCCTGACCTAAAAAAGAAAGCCTTATCATGAGTAAAACAATAGCAATTATTGGCGGTGGGCCATCGGGTCTGATGGCGGCGGAAGTCCTGTCTGCGAAAGGGTTTAATGTTAGCATTTATGAGCGTAAACCCTCTGTTGGGCGTAAGTTTTTAATGGCGGGGCGTGGTGGTTTAAACCTGACTCATTCAGAGGATTTAAAACCCTTTCTAAGTCGATATGGTGAGCGATCCGATAGGCTAAAGCCTATGATTAATCAATTTCCACCTCAAGCATTACGGGCGTGGTGCGAATCATTAGGTCAGCCCACATTTATCGGTTCAAGCAAACGCGTCTTCCCACAAAGCTTTAAGGCATCACATTA
>CAXBFT010000205.1:0-4113 GCA_963974945.1 uncultured Alphaproteobacteria bacterium | reverse complement strand
ACCCCGACATGTGGACGATGATTATTTTTATCTGTTTGGTCTACACTAGTTTTACGCACAAAAAAATCCCCTTTTACCCTGCGCCTTTACTCTATTAGCGCTTTACCATTAAACACGAGAAATATTGACGAATTACTAACAAAAGCTCATAAAGATGGCTGAATTTTAAAAAAGATGTATTTGAAGGGTTTTTATAGATCATGAGCGCGGAATATGACGAAGATATGCAAATCATAAAAAATATGGCGCAAGGCTCTGTTTTGGTCGTTGGCGATATTATGCTTGATCGCTTTGTTTATGGCTCGGTTGACCGTATATCACCCGAAAGCCCCGTGCCTGTTTTATCTGTCAATCGTGAGAATGCAATGTTAGGTGGGGCGGGGAATACGCTTTCAAATATTTATCATTTGGGTGCGCGTGGTTTTGTTCTTTCCTTGGTTGGTGATGATGCCGAAGGGCGTGATGTTGTGAATCATGTGGCACGTTGGGATATTGACCCTGTAGGGTTGATTAAAACCAAGGATCGCCCGACTATTGTCAAGACCCGTTTTCTTGCAGGACATCAACAGCTTTTGCGCACCGATTATGAGACAATTAAGCCCATAAGCGATGAATCTGCGCAGGCTCTTCTTGTGCAGGCGCAATCCATTATGCCACAGGTTAAAGCTGTTGTGATTTCAGATTACGGTAAGGGCGTGTTAACGCCGCACGTTATTCAATCTATCATTACGATGGCAAAAAAGGCGGGCATTCCTGTATTGGTTGATCCAAAGGGAAGCGATTACAGTATTTATAAGGGTGCGGATGTTGTCACGCCGAATAAAAAAGAATTGGCGCTGGCTACGGGCGGGATGCCTGTTGAAACGGATGAGCAGGTTATTGCCGCTGCGCGCGCATTAATGACGCAAAGTGGTGTTCAGGCCGTGGTCGCAACACGCTCTCAGGATGGCATGAGTGTTATTCAGGCCGAGGGGCAAGCTCATATCCGCAGTGCAGTAGATATAGAGGTATTTGATGTTTCTGGTGCGGGTGATACCGTGATTGCTACTATTGCTTCTGCTCTTGCAGTCGGTGCATCATTGGTACAGGCGGCCTCTTTGGCTAATATCGCGGGAAGCGTCGTTGTTGCCAAAGTTGGGACAGCGCCCATACGCGCAGAAGAATTACTCGTGGCAGTTGAAAATTATGAGGGAGATGTTGCACATATATTATCGCGCAAAAATCAGCCGCGTATTGAGCGCGTGCGTCAAGCACCACTTTTGGAATGGGACGCGGCGCGTGAAGAGGTCCTGCGTTGGAAGGCGCGGGGGCTTAAGGTTGGTTTTACCAATGGGTGTTTTGATATTGTGCATTTTGGCCATGTGACCTATTTGAATGATGCGCGCTCTAAATGCGATCGTCTTATTGTCGGGTTAAACAGCGATAGCTCTGTTCGTGTTTTAAAGGGGCCGCAGCGCCCTGTGCATGATGAGAATTCACGCGCGGCGGTACTTGCTGCGTTGGGCTCGGTTGATATGGTTGTGCATTTCGGTGCGCAAGAAGCAGGGCAGGATAATACGGCCTGTGCTCTATTGGATGCGATCCAACCTGATATATATTTCAAGGGTGGTGATTACACGATCGATCAAATTCCCGAAGCGCCAACAGTACAAAAAAATGGAGGTATCGTTGATGTTATGCCTGTTTATGAAGGGCATAGCACCACAAATTCTATTGCCAAAATGAAGAATTAATTCAAAACGTATCTTTACGCCTTTAATATTATCGGGGGCATTTTTGCTCTTTTTAAAAACAGGGCTTGATTTTTCCCCTTAAAATGCGAATGATTATCATTATTGATTTTGGGGTCGTGGAGGGGCATTAAATGTTATCGGATTTTTTATCATTGGAACAATATTATGGCACGCAAAATGCAGCGTTGTATTTTGAGGATGTGCTTTCACAATATGAGGAAGACGCTGTTTTTAAGGCATTAGAGCAGGGGTATTTGATTAAAAAAATCATGTGCATCGGCCCTGATTGCGGGCGGTGTTTATGCTGGCTCTCTGATGATGGGCGTAGCTATGCGCAAGGGGGGATGCATTAGGGCTGTACGTTTGGGGAAAGACTTGCTAGAATCTATATCAGAGTTTTTATATCCTTCCTTTTCAATATTTCGGGGCAGATCAATGCGTTCAATTCTACTCAATGCGACAACAATGTGTATGGCTTTTATTTTATCGGGATGTATGGATAATCCAATGCCGATGGGGCGGGGCTATAGCTCTTATAAAGAGCCGTATAAATCTGTAAAAGGCGCCGAAGCGCGTGACATTGGCTATGATTTTACAGTGATGAAGAATGATCAGATTATGGATAGCTTTCGTTATATAGCCCGTGATCTGGTTGATCAACTTGATCATAAGGTAAGCTTTGGCGTGGATGAGATTTATTTGGCAACGCCTGCGCATACGGCCTTTTACAACAGCTTTGATCATGTTTTGCGTGATGAATTGACGCATCGCGGATATTTATTAGCCAATAGCCCCGAAGATGCGCTGCGTATTGAGTTTGTTGCGCGTGAGGATATTCCCGCCTGTATGATGAGCGACGTTGATGATGCATATCAAAAATACTATATAGCCTTGGCAATTGATGTTGTTAATAAAGTACCATCAGATATGGTCGGCGGTTTTTATGTCGCGCCTTCTTATGACTATAAGCCTGCCGGAATTTTAAAGTTCGATATTCCTGCCTGTGAAGGGGAATAGGATCTGTGACTTCGTTCCGTCTTTATTCTCGCGCTGTTTTATTGCTTGGTATATTGCCAATGCTTGGTGGATGCGGTGATCCTTTTACTTTTAAATTGGCGACGACGGGTGTTATTGCTGCGGCAAATGGAATTTTTGCGCGCACGGATGTTAATCTGAAAGAAAAGAATTATGCTGCGGCTGATTTGCTCGTCTCACAAATGAGAAATCAGGTTGGAGGTTTGGATAGGATACACGCTTTGCCTTTGGAAGAGGTGGGAAGTGACCGTCTGACCTCGCCTTTTGGTATGGGGATTGCCGAAGGGATAGGCTTGCGATTTATTGATCTTGGCTATAGTGTTTGGTTACATGATGTTGCGGGAGAGGGGAACCAAAATCTTTACCCTGCACCGCCAAAGGGGCAGACTCCTGACTTTATTTTAAAGGGTAGTTACGCCGTTAAAAGCAGTGATGTCGATGTCTATCTGCGGGTGATTAATGTAAAAACGGGGCTTGTGATATCTGCGTTTGATTATACGATGCCTTTGTCACATGAAATCCGCAATTTGGCAAAAACTCAAACGCGCATCTTTCGCGTGCAGCAAAAATAATCATTATTAGCATTGATGTTTTAGCGCGCCATCAAAACATGAAAATAGTGATATGTGTTGCCCGAGGTGCATTGAATGCATCCGTTCATCGCAGGTTTGATTGTGAAGCTTGCATCGTCCGTTATGTTGGGGGATGATGTGAATTGGTTTGCATCACTTATGCGCGTATTGTCTGCGCCTTTTATGCATGTGGCGGTATCCAGTGGGATTGTGCTGTTACCGATTTGGGCGTTTACTTTCTCACAAAAGGCAAATGTGACATTGGGCAGGACGGCAACTAAATCCGCTTCGTCTGAACCCACTTCAGGTAGGGCCGTATTGCCATAGAATTCCCATGCACTGCCGTCATTGATGCCATCGGGCGCAAATTCATATTCAACGCCGCCACCTTCATTGGCAAAGACTTGGTCGCTTTTATCTGTATCAGTATCGAGATCACCGTAATCCTCATCGGCATCGGGGTGAGAAAACCTTATGTCGCTCTCACTTTTTCCGTTTTGCATGATGAAGGTCACGCCGCGCTCTAACTGCCCGGCATAGCGTTGTGCCTCGGTCATACGAATGACGATGGTTTCGTTATCAATATGCGCATTTTGATTTGATGTACCTTGTATGGCAACGCTCAATGCGCCAATCAGCACCACAGCCAGTAATATGATGAGTAGGACATTGCCTGATTCCGAGGTGTTTACGTGGTGATTATTATGCATGAGGATAGCTGTGTTTTGTTATGGTTTTGACGGGGCAATGACAATACAATCGGGAAGTTGCTG
>CAXBFT010000204.1:0-4118 GCA_963974945.1 uncultured Alphaproteobacteria bacterium | reverse complement strand
ACATTGTATAATATCGTTGGTTTTCAGACTAAAATGAAATATGGTGAGCAAGTCAGAATATTCAAAATGATCCCCGGATTAGAGAATGCAGAATTCGCACGTTTGGGCGGCCTTCACCGCAATACATTCATCAATTCACCAAAAGTTTTGGACACTATGCTGCGCTTAAAAGCCAGGCCAAGCATTCGTTTTGCAGGGCAAATCACCGGATGTGAGGGCTATGTTGAAAGTGCCTCTATTGGCTTGCTTGCCGGGCGCTTTGCTGCAGCAGATATATTTGGCTATGATGCACAAACACCGCCAAAGACCACCGCATTAGGTGCAATTTTAAACCATGTCACAGGCGGTGCAAACGCAGAAACATTCCAACCGATGAACATTAATTTTGGACTATTCCCCGAGCCGGAAGAGGAATTGCTGCGCCCAATTCAGCCCAATGGAAAGCGTAAAAAGCTTAAAGGTAAAGACCGTAAAAAAGTTTACACTGATAGGGCATTAAAACATCTTGATGCTTGGCTTGAAACTATAAATCAGGCTGCATAATACGATCATAAGGATAAAAACATGCCCGAAGAAAACAACCTCATTATCCTACTCCATGGAATATTGCGCAGTAAGACAGATATGCTGCTCTTGAATAATTTCTTTCAACATAATGGCTATGATACGCTTAATATTCTCTACCCTTCTCGTGAGAAAAGTCTGGAAGATTTAGCCGCTTTTGTGCATGAAACAATCACAAACTGTCCGCAATATCATGGCGATAAAACAAAGATAAACTTTGTCACGCATTCCATGGGCGGCCTGATTGCACGCTATTATATTGCGGAATATAAGCCACAGAATTTGAATAAAGTTGTGATGTTAGGGCCACCAAATACTGGCAGTGAAATGGCCGACTGGCTCTCGGAAACAAAAATCCTGGCGCCAATATTCAAGTCGGTCTTCGGCCCCGCCAGCGCGCAGCTCAATACAAAATACAAACATATCGATGGCGATATAACCTACCCCCTTGGGATCATCGCTGGCAATATGTCTATTAACCCGCTTGCCCCGTGGATATTAGACGGAGAGCATGACGGCATTGTTCCGGTAGAGCGCACAAAAATCAAAGGAATGACAGATCATATCGTCATCCCCGCAACACATAGCTTTATGATGTTTAATACAGATGTTATGGAACAGGCGCTGCACTTTTTAACACACAGCGCCTTTAATCACGATATTTAAAGGGAAAGCCCCTATTCGGCTTCGATAGGAATCCCGGCAAGTTTTTTAGATGAACGTATCGCAAGCGTTGATTTAACTGAAATCACATTAGGCGCACTGGTTAATTTGCTCGTCAAAAATTCTTGATATGCATCCCAATCTTTAGCAACTATTTTCAACATAAAATCAACATCACCCGCCAACATATAACATTCGCGCACCATAGGAATGGTTTCAATATAATCTTGAAACGCTAGCAAATCGGTTTCTGCCTGACTTTGAAGCCTGACCATTGCAAATATGCTGACCGTATAGCCCATTTTTGAACCATCAATGCGCGCATTATAGCCCTTAATATACCCTGCATCTTCCAATGCCTTAACCCGACGCAAACAAGGTGGTGCAGAGATACCAACAGATCTTGCCAATTCAACATTAGTCACGCGCCCATCATCTTGCAAACGCTTTAAAATATTAACATCTATTTTATCGAGTTTTGAACGTCTCATCGGGTTTATTTTTCCTTAAATTAGCATCTTAACTTGTGAATAATGAATGAGTTGTATAAGGATGATATGATAAATAAGCAAGTGTTTTTGAAATAAAATTACAATAAAAAAACCGCCTTATAATAACAAAAAAGAAGACACAAAAATGACATCATGCTGGATCATCACAGAGGGGATTGCAGGTACAGAGAATCAATGCATTGGCGTTGCCCAAGCCCTTGGGATTACAGCTAAAATCAAGCGTGTATCCCTTAATGAACCGTGGAAGACCCTCTCGCCCTATCTCGGTTTTGAACAAAAATGGAGCTTCACGCCCCCTCTATCCGCGCCATGGCCCGACCTGATTATCGCCGCAGGACGCAAAAGCATCGCTGCCTCCCGATACATAAAAAAGCAAAATCACGGCAAGACCTTTACGGTTCAAATCCAAGACCCTCGAATTTCGCCAAAGCATTTTGATCTTGTCGCAGTTCCGGCGCATGACCCGTTGCGTGGATTTAATGTCATCATCACGCAGGCTACGCCCAATAAAATTACGCTTCCCCAGATTGAACAAGCAAAAGAAAAATTTGCGCATCTGGGAGCGCTTAAAAAACCGTGCATTGCAGTCCTTATTGGCGGAAGCAGCAAAGCCTATACCATGACGCCGCAAAACACAGAAAACCTGATCCGACAGCTTTCAGGGCTTGATGCATCCCTTATGATCACCTGCTCTCGCCGTACGGGGACAGATAATGAAACAACGCTGAGAAATGCTCTAACCACGTCTGATAATTTCTTTTGGGATGGCGTAGGTGAAAACCCCTATTTTGCCATGCTCGGCTGGGCGGATTATATTCTGGTCACCGCTGATAGCGCCTCTATGATTTCCGAAAGCTGCACCACCGGGAAACCTGTCTATATGATTGATTTAGACGGCGGGTCAAAGCGTATAGATTTACTTCACAATAACCTAATGAATGGCGGCGCACTCAAAAAATTCAACGGCAGGTTAGAGCCTTATAGCTATGAACCGTTAAATGATGCACAAATCATTGCAAACGAAATAAAAAAGCACTTTAAGGGCTTTACTCCGTAGCGTTGTTGGTTAAGATAACGCCATAAAATAACAAGGTCTATGACAATGACAGATACGCTTCATACCAAGGTTCTTATTATCGGCTCAGGCCCCGCGGGCTATACCGCTGCGATCTATGCGGCGCGCGCCAATCTTGAACCTGTTTTGGTAACAGGAACCGAACAGGGCGGGCAACTGATGATCACGACTGAGGTTGAAAATTACCCCGGTTTTGCCGATGTTATCCAAGGGCCATGGCTCATGGAACAAATGAAGGCACAGGCCGCGCATGTTGGCACGAACCTTGTCCAAGATTATATCGTGGATATTGATTTTACGACCAGACCCTATAAGGCCACGGGCGATTCAGGAAAAATCTATACCGGTGACACCCTTATCATCTGCACAGGCGCAAAAGCCAGATGGCTTGGCCTGCCAAGTGAAAAAAAATTTCAGGGCAAAGGTGTTTCCGCATGCGCCACCTGTGACGGGTTCTTTTTCCGTGGCAAAGAGGTCGCGATTGTCGGCGGCGGAAATACCGCCGTAGAAGAAGCCCTCTTCCTCACTAATTTTTGCTCTAAGGTCACATTAATTCATCGGCGCGACTCTTTACGTGCGGAACGCATTTTACAAGAGCGCCTCTTTGCTAATGAAAAAGTTGAAGTTATTTGGGATCACACAATCGAAGAAATCATCGGCGATGCCATGGGCATGACCTCGCTTCGTATTAAAAGTACAAAAACAGCCGAAGAACAAGTTATAGATAAACATGGATTATTCGTTGCCATAGGCCATGACCCCGCGACGGAATTATTCAAAGGTAAACTTGAAATGGATAATGAGGGCTATTTAATCTCTGCCCCCGATTCAACCGCCACATCAATACCGGGCGTTTACGCCGCAGGCGATGTTACAGACCATATATATCGACAGGCGGTCACGGCCGCAGGCATGGGATGCATGGCGGCGTTAGAGGCTGACCGATTTATCTCTGCCCAAGATCAAAAAATCAAACACGCAGCCGAATAAAGATATAACGTAAAGAGAGATCAAAATAATGGGCATGGATTGGGACAAACTCAGAATTTTTAAAGCAGTCTCCGAAGCAGGTAGCTTCACCCATGCAGGCGAAAACCTAAATTTAAGCCAATCGGCAATATCAAGACAAATCAGCGGTTTGGAAACAAGCCTTGGCCTCCCCCTCTTTCACCGTCATGCGCGCGGACTTGTTCTGACTGAACAGGGGGAAATGTTGTTCCAAACAACATGCGAAGTTTTTGACCGCCTGCAAAAAGTACAAATGGAGCTTACAGATTCGCGTGTCCTGCCCGAGGGGCCATTAA
>CAXBFT010000203.1:0-4133 GCA_963974945.1 uncultured Alphaproteobacteria bacterium | reverse complement strand
AATGAATGCCCCGACAAAACTAATGAAGGCGCAAGGCTATAATCTGGGATATATCTATGATCATGATACGCCGGAAGGGTTTAGCGGCCAGAGCTACTTCCCTGATGCCCTGCCTCGCCGCGAATTCTATAAACCTGTTGTGAGAGGGTTTGAGCGTGATATTGTGAAGCGTTTAGAGTATTGGAAAAAGCGGCGCTCTTAATGCTCTGCCACGATCGGCTTTTTATCGCTGAGCGCAAGCATAAGCCCGCTTATAGCGATGACCATTGATCCGCCAATCATCCACCAATCAGGACGTTCGCCAAAGATTATATAACCTATGGTGAATACAAGGATGAGCTGTGAATAATGCAGTGGCGCGATAATGGCATAGCGTGTAATGCGGCAGGCACTGGCGACCCCACTCATGCCGCAGACAAGCATGATACCTGCAAGCATAAAGATGGGGAAATCATGGATATGGGGGGTGCCATATTGGTAAATAACCATGGGAAAGATCAAAAGAACATTTACCGCGCTGGGGTAGAAGGACAGAGAGAGTAACGTTTCACGCGTATCTAAAGGACGCGCCAGCAGGCTTAGCCCTGAAATACACAATGTTGTAAAAAAGGCCACTAACACCCAAATACTGATCGGGTTTGTCCATGGTTGGAAGGCAATCACCACCCCGCCGAAGCCGATGACAATGATCAGCCAGTTTATGGGGGGGACGTGTTCTTTATAAATCGGGACAGCCAAAATGGTGATCATAAACGGTGCAAGGAATAAAACGGGATAAACACTGGTGAGGGGCATGTTTTGAAAGGCGGTTACCACGCTGACGGCTAGTCCGAAATTACAAATACCGCGTGCAAGATGAATTTTCAGTTTTGGTGTCTTTATTGTTGTTGATAGTCCGCCCATCGAACGTGAGAATAACAGCCCGAATCCAAAGGAAAATAAATAGGTCCACCCCACTATTTGCAGTACCGGATAATCAACAGACAGCCATTTTGCACAGGAATCAGAGATCACAAAGGCAGAAAAACCGATGAGAGCATAAAGAATTCCCTTTTGTGTTGTATTTAAAGTGCTTAACATATGTTATTGAATACCTTATAAAGCCGACAAGCAGATACAAGAGGTTTATATGATTGCACCTTTAATCACAATAGGATTTGTCGCCATTGGTGGCGCAATCGGCGCGGTGGCACGTTATGGGGTGAATATATCTGCAACGCATTTATTCGGCCATGGGTTTCCATGGGGGACATTGATTGTGAATATATTGGGATCGTTTTTGATGGGGGTTGCAATTGTTAAATTCTCACAGATGCAAATATCTCAGGAATTGAGAACGATGATTATTACGGGGTTTTTAGGTGCGTTTACAACGTTTTCTACATTTTCGCTTGATACAGTTACGCTGTGGGAACGCGGCGATATGACGCAGGCATTTATCTATGTGATTGCATCAGTTTTGGTTTCTATTTCGGCATTATTTTTGGCCATGTGGCTTTTGAAAGGAACAGCGCTATGAGCGTTAGAATGATTATAGTAAAAGAAGATGATGACGGACAAAGATTGGACCGTTGGCTCAAACGCGTTGTGCCGGACATGCCTTATGTTTTGGCACAGAAATTGATGCGTAAGGGGGCGATCCGTATTGATGATAAAAAGGCCAAACCTGATTCACGTCTTCAAGCTGGTCAAGAAGTTCGTATTCCACCATTTGAAACTGGCGGTGCGCGCTCTGAAATGAATAAAAAGAAAATTACAGAAGACGATGTGATTTTCATGCGTTCCCTTGTTATATATGAGGATGAGGACGTAATTGCGCTTAATAAACCCCATGGCTTGGCCACACAAGGTGGTACGAATATGCGCCGTCATGTTGATGGATTACTTGACGTTTTCAAGGATAAAGAGGGGGTGAAACCACGCCTTGTCCATCGCCTTGATAAAGATACAAGCGGCATATTATTGCTTGCTAAATCTGCGAAATGCGCGCGGGAGCTTGGCTTTATTTTCCAAGGGCGTGATGTGCGCAAAATTTACTGGGCGATTGTTACGCCAACGCCCGAATTTATCGAAGGCACAGTGAAGGCTCCGCTTGCAAAAAGCACAGGTAATTATGAGAAAATGGTAATTGATGAGGACGAGGGTAAATTTGCCGTCACAGAATATGCTGTCCTTGAAAATGCTTTGCGCGCCGCCGCTTTTGTTGCCTTTTGGCCGCGTACGGGCCGCACGCACCAAATTCGCGTCCATGCCGCAGAAGCCATGGGGTGCAGCATTTTAGGTGATCATAAATATAAGGCGGTAAAGGACGAAGAATCCAAATTGATTGACGCGGATCTTGATGGTATGCGTATTGCCGATCGTTTGCATCTTCATGCGCGCCGTGTGATTTTACCGCATCCGATGCAACGCGGGAAGACTTTGGATATAACTGCGCCGCTTTGCCCTGAGTTAGTGAAAAGTTGGAAAAGTTTTGGCTTTAATCATAAAAATAAACAAGACCCGTTTGAGATGCTTGAATGATTGGTCTTGGTATTTATAATCATGCATTCCACATATTTGAAAAGAGATGATCTATGACAATCGAATCGCCCTTACTTGATAATAATTATAAAAAATGGGGTAGTCGTTTTTTAAAATTCACATTCTTTGTGATTGCCTTCGGTTTGATTTTTATTATGATTTTGGCAAATATGGGGGGCAAGAGCGATACGCTTAAGGTTTCTGTTGAAAAATTCGTGAGTGAACTTTTTGGCGGCCGCCCTGCGGTCATTGGTACTCTACATAATATGAGCTTTTTCCCAAAAGTGGGGGTGAGCGCAGAAAATATCCTTATTATGTCTAAGGCCGAAGATGGGTTTCCTATTGTGACCATAGATAAGCTACAGCTTTATATGGGGTTTTGGAATGTCACAACGCGTGATCCCAGATTTTCAAAATTTTATATAGAGAATTTTAAGGCCATTAAGGGCGTGATCGGCGCACAGGAATTTGAAATTGAAAAGGCCTATGTTGACCATGATATTGAGGCCAATACGGCGCAATTGCGCGTCAATGGAAAAATTGGTGTGCATGCCCTATCGCTTATTGCCGGTCTTGATGTCTACGGCAGCGGCGGAAAATATAGCTATCGCTTGCAAAAAAGATTTCCGTTGAAAATTGATCTTGCGGATCTTCACTTTGAAGGAACTTTTATCAATCATGAAGCTAATTTTTTTCGTATTGAAGAATTTACTCTGACATTGGGTGATCAATCCCTCGGAGGGAATGTTGTTTTATCTGCTCTGGGAGATCAGCTTTTGAAGTTCAAGGCCGAGCTGTTTACCAATGACCATGGCAATGTGGTTAACCTAGATTGGGTTGTTGATAATACGGGCGGGCGCACAAAACTAGCAGGTGATGTGAGTGCAAAGGATATTAAATTTGATGACGTTTTTGGCAAGAATCATTCTGCCTCCACGATTATTGCCCGTATTCGCGAGGTCATGGGGTATAATATCATGAGTGATGATGTAAATGATTTCAGGCCGCTTGGCTCCTATGATCTTGATATGGAGTTTAATTTTGAACATATTGTCTTTTCTGATGCAGATGCACGCGCCTTAAATTTTAAACTTAAGCAAGATGATACGCGTATTTCACTCTCCCCCGTGATGAGTGATGATGTTGCCCTCACGCCTTCGGCCTTATTGGTTGATGTTGGTGTATCAGGAGAGCGCGCATTGATCCTGCATGACGGGACTGTCGATACGGCGTTTATCAGTCAATGGATGCAGGGCTTTCAGGGGATGGATATTTTAGATTTATCTTGTGGTATTGGTATGATCAAGAATCTAGACCATCATACATCTTTGATCCAATTTAATGCTCTGACGGCTCAAGGGACTTTGAAGGCGATTTCTCCAACTCAGGCATTTACAGATACAAAATTCAATCTATCCGGCGAGCAAAGCGATATTCAAACTTTGACATTGCGGCGTGCCTCCTATGATTTTGTGCAAACGGGATTAAAAAAATCGGCACAAGGATCGGCGTGCGAAGATTTTATTACGTTGAAAGCAGAAGCCTCTGACATGAGTGCAACGCATGAATAGGTTCTATACGCTTGTCAGCACGTCTGAGGCCAATGGTGG
>CAXBFT010000202.1:0-4157 GCA_963974945.1 uncultured Alphaproteobacteria bacterium | reverse complement strand
CCATAGAAGTTCCACCGTATTATAAAAAGCCTGACGACCTTCCGTGAATAAGTGATCACACAACAATACCTTACGACGCGGTGTCAGTTCGGAAAACTCAGAAATAATATTAAAATGCTTTTCGGCATTATCAATAATATCACGCAGACCAGATCGCATTAGCATAATTATATTCCCCTTAATATGACACTTACATTATTTTATTATTATTTTTATACCTAAGGTTATACACAATTTTGAAACAGACGTAAAGTTTTCTTGAATCCTCATGAAAAAACAATAAGATAGCGCTGCTATGATAACAATTATTCTTTCACATCCGCAAATGGGCGAAAATATTGGTGGTGCAGCGCGCGCCATGATGAATTTCGGCCTGTGCAATTTGCGTCTTGTTCATCCGCGCGATGGCTGGCCGAATGAGCGTGCGGATGCGATGGCGGCTGGTGCATTTGAACGCATGCCGCCCGTAGAGGTTTTCGATACATTGGAAGAGGCTATTGCGGATCTGCATTTTGTTTTTGCAACGACGGCGCGGGCGCGTCACATGGTGAAACCTGTCTTCACCCCTGAAAAGGCGGCGCGTGAAGGTTATGGGCGCATGCAAAAAGGCCAAAATATTGGCATTGTCTTCGGCGCAGAGCGCACAGGGATGCTCAATGATGAAATTACGCACACACAAGCGCTTATCACCATTCCGACCGATCCTGACTTCTCCTCGTTGAATTTAGGGCAATCGGTCTTATTGCTGGCCTATGAATGGATAAAGGCATCACAAGAAGGCAAGACCACAGAAGAATCATCAGAGCATATCCCTGCCCCGCAAAAGGATATTAATATGTTCATCAACCGCCTGAATGAAGATTTAGAGGCGCGCCATTTTTTCCGCGCGGCAGGCCTTAAATCTACGTTACAGCGTAACCTTCGCAATATATTCTCCCGCGCCGACATTTCAGAGCAAGAGTTACGCACACTGCACGGCGTTTTATCTGCTCTACGTGGTAATAAGGGACAAAAATAAAAGCCGCCCAATGAATGAGCGACTTTTGAAAATTATGATTCGTCTCCGAAGATTAACGAGAATAAAACTCGACAACCAAATTTGGTTCCATTTGAACCGGATATGGAACTTCGTCAATAGAAGGAATACGAATAAACGTTGCCTTCATCGCTTTATGATCAACATCGATATATTCAGGAACATCGCGTTCAGTTGTTTGAACAGCTTCAAGAACCATCGGTATTTCACGTGATGTTTCACGAACTTCAATCACATCACCTTCTTTAACTTGGTATGAAGGAATATTTACGATTTGACCATTAACAGTCACATGCTTGTGATTTACAAACTGACGTGCTGCGAAAACGGTTGGAACGAAACATGCGCGATAGATAACCGCATCCAAACGGCGCTCAAGCAAACCGATAAGGTTTTTACCTGCATCGCCTTTAAGACGTGTGGCTTCTTTATAATAGCTACGGAATTTTTTCTCACCGATCGAACCATAATAGCCTTTAAGCTTTTGCTTCGCCATTAACTGCAATCCGTAATCTGTAGGCTTACCACGACGTGCGCCGTGCATACCCGGGCCAGATTGGCGCTTGTTATATGGTGATTTTGGGCGACCCCAAATATTTGCGCCAATACGACGATCTAATTTATGTTTTGATAGAACTCTTTTACCACTCATTGCAGTATTTCCTTTTTCTTAGTTTGTCCCGATAGGCCGTAACAGGCTTGATCTTGCAATCAACGGAGGAACGCCATGCCCCTCTCTTTCACGAGAATGCGGTGATTTATATAGATTCTGGCAGAAATGTCAAATATTTAATGACACTAGCGTATAAGCTTTTTAACCATAGGGGCAAATGTCATTTTCAAATTATGCTTTGGTACTAATCCCGATGAATCAACACGTAAAAAATTATTAGCGTCTACCAGCTGATAACCACCAATAATGGCATTGGTTTCCTCACCCGTGATATTTTTAACAGGCACAGCAACGATCACACCGTCCGCTTTTGTAAAATGAAAATGCTCAGCCCAATTCTGTGCATCATCACGCGATGCTTGCCCGCCATTTTCACCATAAACAATCACTTTAATCTGCACGACCATATCATTTGGCAATGTAACAACACCAGCAGTTTCGGTGCGCAAAACATCTTCAATTGGCAATGCAAATTGATCCACCGTTCCACCAACGCCATATGTACCGATTAAGCCCGCGCCTGATTGCGCTTGTGATATTGGAGATGACATATCAATATATTCAATAATCAAAATTTTACCTGTAAAATCAGACATCTTAAAAGCGCCACCTTTTTGATCAATCAGGTCAAAGATAGGATAAGTTTGATTCATCTTAGGTGGCCAAACTTCAGGAAGATTCTCATTGAGAGGTTTGCCTTGCGCCAAACGCTCCATCTGAACTTTTTGTCTTTCAAGCTCTGCAGCAATTTCTTTAGGAGATTTTTTTGTACTTTCAATAGCGAGAATGGAGACAGCGATCATCAAGATCAATGAAATAAACAAACCCAACATTGCAAAGCTTATTACTTTTCTGATCTGATTAATTTCCATGATGTCCTCGTATATGAATTTTGAATTTTACCTTTGTAAGATAAACACAAAAAGCTTATATTCTCAATATGATTGAACAGCTTATTTGCAATGGCATCGTAAATGTAGAAGATATAGACCAGCTTGCCCATGCATGCGAAGCCCTGAATGCACGCCTGATTTTCATAGATGTCAGTTTTGTATTGCCAAATTCCGGCATAGATATTTATCAAAACTTTAAAGAGGCTCATATCCCCGATGCCCTGCTGATGGATATTACAAAAATATGCGATACGGACTGTGATTTGCCGCATATGCTTCCATCATCCGATATTTTCGGACAAAAAATTTCCGAACTTGGCATTAGAAATAGTGATGTTTTGGTTCTCTATGGTCAACAAGGCATGATTGTTGGCCCTGCGCGCGGGTGGTGGATGCTTAAGGGCTTTGGACATAATCGCGTTGTGGTTCTTAATGGCGGCCTTCCCGAATGGATCAAACAGGGCAAGCCGACCCAGACAGGGCAGATAGAGCATCGCATGGTCACATCCTATAATGCCGCTCCATTTAACGCCGATATGGTTTGTGACATGCAAAATGTTATTGATGCATCAGATAAAGCAAATCCAGTTATTATTGACGCGCGTCCCGCAGATCGCTTTAACGGCAATTTGCCAGAACCAAGAGAGAATATGCGTAGCGGTCATATACAAGCTTGAAATATTGTTTAAATCTTTGAAAACACCGGAAATCATAACAACCTGCGGCAGTGGCGTTACGGCCTGCGCTCTTTCCCTCGCCCTTTATCACATCGGGCATAAGAATGTGCGTGTCTATGACGGATCTTGGTCTGAATGGGGACACTCAAAATCCCCCACACGTGTAATGTCAAACTCATGAAAAACGCTGAACAACGATATACCATTAATGATCTGATTACAGTCATGCGCGATTTACGCCATCCTGAAACGGGATGCCCATGGGATTTAGAGCAAAATTTCAAATCAATCGCCCCTCATACATTAGAAGAATCTTATGAAGTGATCGATGCCATTGATCGCGGGAATATGGATGATCTGCGTGAGGAATTGGGCGACCTGCTCTTTCAATCGGTCTATCACGCACAAATGGCGGATGAGGACGGGCATTTTGACCTACATGATGTTATTCACGACATTACCGCCAAAATGATCTCGCGCCACCCGCATGTTTTCGGCGATGAAAAGGCCGCAAGCGCCGCCGATGTCAACGCCATATGGGATAAGCGCAAAGACATTGAAAAAGGCACCAATGCACAATCCAGCGCACTTGACGGTGTTACCGCCGCCCTTCCATCCCTGTTAAAAGCCCAAAAATTACAAAAAAAGGCGGCGAAAGTCGGATTTGAATGGCCAAATGCCCTACATGTCTTGGACAAGCTAGAGGAAGAAATAGCCGAAATGCGTGAGGCCATCGCCAAGAATGATTTGGATAATCAAGAAGAAGAGCTGGGCGATATTTTATTCCTACTCACCAACTATGGGCGGATGCTCAATATAAATGCCGAAGAGGCTCTGCGCCGCTGTAATCTAAAATTCGAAAGCAGGTTTCGCGGCCT
>CAXBFT010000201.1:0-4168 GCA_963974945.1 uncultured Alphaproteobacteria bacterium | reverse complement strand
CCAAAAAGCTCGCTGCTCTCATTGATGAATATGTTATTGGTGATCGTGAACGCTCACTCTTCGATCTTGATCCTCTCCCCAAGGACGAACAAGAAAACCGTAAGGCTGCACACAAAGATGAAAACCGTGAAATGGGCTTAAACCAAAAGACATAAACGCCATGCTCAATGATATTATAGACCAATTAAAAGAAACAGATTTTAGTGGCACAGATGGGCTTCTCTCATTAATTGCTCTGTTGTTCCCTGTGTTTGCGGTGTTGTTCTTTTCGGTGCAGAAGATCATCTTTAAACGCTCAGTTTGGGGAACATATCAACGCAGATTAATTGGTATGCTCTGGCGCAAGAAGCACGCCCGAAGAAGGACAGCCCGCAAACCTCGCGCTTTTTCACCCAATTTATGGCTTTTATTAGCAATTCTCATCTTTACTGCCACAATAATTCAGCCAATCTATGATGCATATCTCACAGCCTCTGGTGAGGAAGACACAATAAACTGTTACAGGCCATATATCACAGACGGTGACACACTCAAATGCAACGGGGAACGCATCAGGCTTTACAGTATTGATGCACCAGAAATGGAAGGGCATTGCAGAGAAGGACGACAATGTGTTGATGGTGATCCTTATGCGTCCAAGGATTATCTGATTTCTTTAACCAGAAGCCAAGTGACATGCACACCGATTGAGAAAGACCATTACGGTCGAACCGTTGCCACCTGTGAATCAGAACAATCCGAAGACTTATCTTGTGACATGGTGGAAGCAGGTCACGCTATTTTGCGCTATGGGAATTTGAGTTGTGATTAAGTCTTGAACTTTAAACAATAAAGAAACAAATCAAAAGACAAGTGCTCAATCCCGCAAAGTATTCGCTATATCTTAACCCTCGTATAAAATCTGGATCAAAACTTAATTCTTTTAATTTTTTATGTTGCAACGCACTTCGAACAATTAAATCTATTATGATCAATACTGCTATTATTACCCTGTAATTGAAATCGTCTACAAAGAAAAAAATCCCAAACAGAAATAATGTTACCAATACATTGGTCTTGGACTTCATCTCTTTAACATACCGTTCACCTTCGGAAGGATATGACTTGAACATTAATTTATAAAACAGATAAAAAGATACTCCTCCTAAGAGCAGACCTATAACAGGTAAAAAAATAACTATTTCATCCAAACTTGTTCCCCTTCACTGTTCCGTATCTCCTAAAATTCTTCTTAAAACTAACAAGCTTCAACCGCAGCGGCAACCCATCAGACGGTAATACATATTGCAATCCTGAGCCTTTCTTCAGCTCTTCCATCACTTCAGACGGGGATCAAAGCGGCCTATTCTTATCAATGTAAGATGTTGAGCCTTCCTTGCCCTCTAACCAACGTTCTACATATTCCCCAAGCATATTAGAAATCTCTTCCGCTGTGCCGTGGTCATTCACTGCAAAAAACTGCTTATCGCATGAACTCATAAAGTCCTGCCAATTCCCGTATCTCTCCTTGAGCTGTCCAAGGTTCTGAAGATGCATCCAGATTTTAACATCGCGGCTTCGAAGGGTCACAAGCCCCTCTTTAATCGGTCTGAATGTTCCGAGCTGCGGAAACTCATCGAGCATATAGAGCGTTTTAAAATGATGCTCTGCATGACCACGGCACGCCATAAGCCCTAAACTCACCACTGTTCTAAGAAAACGGCTATGATTTTTCATATGTTCAAATGGGATCACTAGATAAACAGTTTCTCTCTCTGTTTTTATATCTTTGAGCTTAAACGATGATTTCATCAATATTGGTCTAAGCACTGGCGTATTCACCCAACTTAAACCCGTGGCCAATGTGGTGACAAACCCGCCCCGTTCATTCTCCCCTGCTTCTTTCAAGACTTTGGCCGCATCCATTGGCGCGCGTCCCATAGCATCATTGACCCCCATACGATCAACCAGTAAATCAAACGCTTTAGGATCACTGGCTACACCTTCAGGCGCGCCTGTTAAAATGATGTCGTAAATCGTAGGCAAATTATGATCTTTTTCAGGATACTCGCTCAAGACATGGGCAATCACACCTGTCATGATCTTCTGGGCGTTCTCTCTGAAGTGCTTAGAATTTGCGTTTTCATCTGCCTCTTGCATGATGCAGCTCTCGACAATCTGGAATATATCGTCTTTGGCATTCGGGCTGTTAATGTCAATTTCTTCAAGCGGGTTAAACGTCGCACATTGCTCTTCATAGAGATGAGGCACATCACCCCAGGGATCAATCACATGCGCATCGGCAATTTTTGAACGTGAATCAATGGTGCGCTGTGCATGCTCGCCTTTCGGATCAAGCACGAATGCCCCGCCCGGCCATGACAGAAGCGTATTCCAAGCCGCATAAAGAGATTTACCCCCGCCCATTGCAGCAACCGTGAGCATCATTGAATCACTATTGAGGCCAATATGACGACCATTCAGCTTCACATCATCATACCATAGTGTGCCGCCGCAATAGATCGGAGCTTCTTTGATCGAATTTCTGCTCATAAACTCATTGAAGTCATATTTGAGGAATGAGTATAGACCGCCCCAACGCGCAGCCCCTCCTCGCCCGAAGATAAAGATTTTACGGTATTCAGGATGCTCTTTGACGTATTCAAGACCAAGGCGGTAATACACAGGAATGGTGAAGATCAAAAACGGCAGGCCAATGGCCATAAATGTTTCACCAACTGTTTTTAAGTTTCGGCTCAAATCTGCAAAGGGCGATAAGATAAATAAGATCGGCAGGATCAAATGCCCCAATTCTCTTGGGAGTTCTGAAAGCGGATAATCCATCAATTCATGAATCTTGTTTAAGCCCGCCAATACACCAATCGGAATGATAATAAACAAAAGGGCAAAAAAGCCAATTTCAGCCACTTCCTCAAAATCAATTACGCATAAAAAATAGGCGATGAGAGTAAAAATCGAGAAGGCTTCAAGCTTTGGTAAAAAACGCGGGACTTTAATAATGCTGTATTTGCTGCCTGTTAAAGCGAACCAAACGGCGCTTAGCGCGGCAAGTAAAAAGAAAAAAGCTTGTAAGTCCTTTTGTCTACGCCCCATATCATCAAGCACATCGGTAATATATTCAAGGGATACCCCGAAAAACCACAACAGCGCTAACAGGCCACAAACACTATAATAAAGACGCGCGGTAAATCCGATTTTACGCTGCGCCGCAGCCCTGTTTTGCGCCATGCACCCCTACCCCTTAATCATTAAAACGATCACGTTTGCGCTCGAAAATTTGTTCGCGTGATTTATCTTGGGCTTGTTGATTACGCTCTTTGATTTGTGCCACCAGATATTCATTCTTTGCTAAAAGAACCTTATAATCTTTTTCAGACAGATTGCCCGCGTCATACTGCTCTTGAATAGCATCACGCTCCCCGTCCAACGCTTCGAGCTGCCCTTCTATATACTTCTCTTCATTCATATCATTATCGGGCATACGCTCTCACCTTGAAAAAATCTCTAACCTCTTGCTTTATAAAACAAAGCAATGGAAGAAAAAGCAATCACTGATTTTACTAAATGTCATTTGTTGTGATACTTAACGACTTTTGAAGAGCATACCACGCGCTATGTAAGAATTGGGGCGACCAGTCTTCAAGGGCATTTCTGAACTGACAACACGGCCAACGTGTATGCGGATACTCTTCCTTAATCCAGTCCAGAGCATCATAAACCGCGCTAGAGCGAATATCATACATTTCCGCATCTTTGACCGCTTCAGATAACACCCGCAAATGCGCCTGTAATATCTGTTCTTTCGGTATAGTATTTAGAGCTGCATTCCACATAAATCACATATATATCCATTTCAAGAACATAACAAGAACATTTTTCACGATTTTCTTGCTAAGCCGCTTCCATTTCGCCGTATTCTTTCTTCAATATTCCGAAGATCGAGTTGTGTAAGTGAAGCTCACCCTCTTTCGCGCGGTTAATCATCGCATTGAAGTACGCACCGGTCTTTTGAACAGGTTTATGCTCCCTTTGCTGCGCTTGGTCAGTGAGAAGAAGACAAATTGCTGCACCTGTGCGGCCTAATGTTGCACATGCCCTGCCCCATGAGGCTTGCGAAATCATCAGATCGCCCTTCATTTTGTAAGCAGCATCCACAAAATCATTCCAA
>CAXBFT010000200.1:0-4207 GCA_963974945.1 uncultured Alphaproteobacteria bacterium | reverse complement strand
AATAATGTTGATGAGGCAACTGACGGAACGATGGCTTTGGAAAAAGTTAAATCAAAGACTTATGGTTTGGTTATATCTGACTGGAATATGGAGCCCATGACAGGACTTGAGTTTTTGAAGCGTGTTCGCGCATCCGAGGCGGCTTATAAAACGGTGCCTTTTATTATGATTACTGCAGAAAGCAAGACTGAAAATGTGATTGCGGCAAAACAGGCCGGTGTGAATAATTATATTGTTAAGCCCTTTAATGCAGAAACATTGAAAACTAAAATTACTGCTGTGCTTGGTGATTTTTAGTTTGTTAAATTGTTATTGAGAATTTTATTGAAGGGGGAAAACTATGTCAGGAGTATCTGCAGCGCAGGAGCCAGATAAGGCAAAGAATAAAAAAGATCGTATTGTTAAGATTATATCTTCTGTGATTGATAAGGTGGGGAAGAATGATCAGGTATCGCTTAACTCTATTCTGACAGAGCTTAGAGACCTGTTGATTGTTATTGAGGAAACGCGTCAAGAAATTGGGAGTGCGCGGACATCAGATATTAAGGGGAAGCATATTCCCGGTGCAACGGATGAGCTTGATGCCATTGTTGCGGCGACATCTGAGGCCACAGGAACAATAATGGATTGTTGTGATGTCATTCAGGAAAAAGCTATGGCGATTGGTGGTGCGGATGCGGATGCCATTGTTGATGAGACGATGAAAGTATTTGAAGCATGTTCCTTTCAGGACATTACTGGTCAACGTATTTCAAAGGTTATTACAGCCTTTCATGAAATTGAAGAAAAAATTGATAAATTGGTTGGTGTTCTTGGGTTGTCAACTGCCGGCATTATGGAAGAATCGGATGCAAGAACAGGGGATGAAGCCTTGTTAAATGGTCCGCAAATGCCGGATAAAGCAATTTCTCAGGATGATATTGATAAACTCTTAGCGGAGCTTGATGGCACTGATTAGGCCGTAAATGTTATTTTGTGTGGGAAGGAAAGCGATGGTTCGAACTATCGCTTTTTCTTTGTCTTTCGTATATAATAATTTGGTATAACACGATACCGTTTGGATACTATGGCCAATCAATTTCTATCATTATCATTATTCTTAATGCTTCTTTCTTTTTTTATCGTTCTTAATTCTGTTTCGAATTTTGAAGAGGTTAAATCACGCCCTGTTATGAATAGTTTATCTTTGGCCTTTTCGGGGCAACCTCCTGTGCCTGTGCCCGCCGATGTCGGTGAGGTTGAAGATGAAAAACAAGGCATGCGTGAAGGTGATACATTAGAAGAAATTGAGGGGCTTTTTAAGGGGCATATTGCCGAATTTGAGGCGCGGCGCAATCGTTTTGGTACGGTCATGCATACGCGTTTGCCAGTTGGTAAGTTTGAAAATGCATTGGATTTTGGCGGTTATTCTAACCTTGATGTGGTTGTTGGTGAAAAGGGGGCATTCTTGCCAACCCTAATTACCCTGCTTCGGGCAGAGGAAAAGGATAAGCCCTACCGGATGGATATGATGCTTAATATTCCCGAATCTCCTGTGGTTTTCCAAAAAAATAAAGCACAAGATTTTATGAAAGCCCTTAAGCGCGTTGGCGGCTTTGCCGAGAGATTGGAGCAAATGGGGATGCCCAGAAAAATGGTCTCTGCGGGTTTACAAAAAGGGGAGGTGGGTATGCTTGATATTTATATTTACCCTTACAAAGCTTTTGATTTGATCGAATATATCAATACATCAAAAAAGGAGGGGGAAGAGTGAGTAATCCGACGGATCCAGAATTATCTGATGATGATCTGAATGAAGATGACGTATCGGCTCCCATTGTTGAGGAGAAGTCTTACTCTGCGCAATCCTCTATTGTGCGGGCAAATGATGAGGAACAAAGCGTGCCGCTTTGGTTGATTACATTTACGGATGTTATGGCCTTGATGTTAACATTTTTTGTTTTGCTTTATGCTATGTCTGTTCCGCAAGAAGATAAATGGGAGGGGATAAGCTCTGCCTTAAGTTTCAAACTCAATAAATTTGAGGGTGATCTGTTCAATGCTGGGTCGCAAGACGTGATTAATATCGGAAAAATCAGCACGTCCAAAGCGCTTGATTTGCGTTATTTAAAGACCATCATTACCTCATTATTAAAAGAGCGTGGAATAGATGAAGCGTTGATTTATCAAAATAATAAACGTTTGATTGTTTCTCTGCCTTCTGAATTATTGTTTGAAAGTGGTAGCGCGCAAATTGGCTTGGAAGGCAAAAAGGTGCTTTTTGCCATGGGTGGGATTTTGGCGCGCGTGAAAAACCGCATAGAGGTGGTTGGGCATACTGATCCGAATCCTATTAATGATGATAAGGCGATGTATCGTAATAATTGGGAATTATCCTTGGCGCGTGCCGCTGCTCTTTCTGCTGTTTTATATGAGGTTGGTTATAGCGAAGATATTGCCATTCGTGGTCTTTCCAGCGCACGTTATGATGAAATGAGCGCTGATGCGTCGCAAGAGGAGCGTTATAAATTATCACGGCGCGTTGATATTATTCTTATGGAGGATGATGGCTATCGCTATAATGCGTTTAAACCTTAATTTTATGATTTAATCTGGTTTATAACCCCATATTCGTTGACTTAAATACTGGAACACTATGGTTGGCTATGGCATTCTTAACGCTATGAAAAGGTCTTTCTTTTTAATATTCTTATTACTGTGTCTTTCATTCCCCGCTCAGATATTTGCTCAGGACAATGTTCCGATGCGGGTATCGGCGCGTGATGATTACGCGCGCGCGGTTTTTGGGTGGTCTGAAAATGTGGATTATACGCTATCGCGCGATCAAGACGGGCTATTGACCCTGCAATTCAAAAGCGCGGCGCAACTGGATTTATCACAAGGCGATGTTTCAGGTATTGCCAATATCTTTGATATTAAGGTGATGGCGCAAGACCCGCTGACAATTGAGATACGCATTCCTGAAAGCAGCAAGGTTAGAGATTTTAAAATTGGTAAACGCGTTGTTTTGGATATTTATAACCCACAAAACAATTCTGAGTTAAAGCCCAAAGCGCCAGATGCTCAAAAAAAGGCAGAGGCTCAGCCTGTTGAAAAATCAAAGGTAAAGCCGTCTCTTCCGGCTGTGCCGCCTGCAATTGTTCTGGTGCCGGAATATGTTCCTGAATCATCTGATGGTAAAGTCGCGGCGATTGAAGAGACACATGCAGAAAAGCCGGCGCAAACAGGTGAATCCCATATGGCTGCACATCAACGTCAAGCCTTGAACGAGGCGGTGGAACAAAATCATCACGTTGTGTCCTTGCTTGCCACGAATGTCTTAAATGTGGCGGCCTTTGAATATATGGATATGTTGTGGTTTATGATGGAGCCAAGCTCGCCATATTCTATCCCTTCACTCAGTTCGCCCGCACCTGATTTATTCGGTACATTTAACCAATATAATATTGCGCAGGGCGGTTCAGCCTATGCGATGTCTCTGCCAAAGCATCTGCCTTTGAAAATGAAAGGGACAGGCGGCGGGTTAGAATGGAAGTTGATTATGGGCGATAAGGTGCGTGAGGGTGCCTCCGTCAAAGTTGTCCGCTTAGAAGATAAGCAAGCGCGGCTTAATGGTGGTAAAATTTTACTACCCATTAAAGGGGCGGGGGGGATTTTAGATTTCGAAGACCCGATCACTGGACGCATCATTAAGGTTGTCACCGTTGATAGCGCCACAGAATTTGCGGGTGAGCATCAGAGTTTTGTTGATTTCGAACTTTTGCGCTCTCCCATTGGGGTGGCTATCTTACCCAAAGTAGATGATTTGATCGTAGAAAAGTCACAGCATGGTATTGAAATTTCACGTCCCTCCGGGCTTGCTTTATCACCTTCATCAAAAATTGAAGAGGCGCGCATATTTTTAACGCGTAAACAAGATGAGCATGATGCCCCGCCTGTCCCGCATGGAGGAGACGCCCATTCTGCCGCGGATGGTCATGGGAAGAAAGATGATCAGGGTAGTATTTTAAAATTCAACCAGTGGAAAATGAAATCAGCGGATGAGCTGCGGCATAGAAAAAATATTTTATTGGCAGGTTTGCATGATAAATCTGATGCACGCCGCGTTGAAGACTTACTTGCACTTGGAAAAATGCATTTGGCTCATGGGCGCGGAGCAGAGGCTTTGGGCTTTTTTGAATATGCACGGCAGGAGCTTCCGGCATTG
>CAXBFT010000199.1:0-4237 GCA_963974945.1 uncultured Alphaproteobacteria bacterium | reverse complement strand
AAACCCTGACAGTCTTGGAGTTATGGGTAGTAAGAATATCATGGGGCCGGGAGCTTTGGCTGCAAGATATAAAGATTTTGGCGGGATCGTCGAATATATTGGTAAGCCACATCAGCCCATATTTCAACATTGTATCCGTATTCTTCAGGGACAAGATATTTATCCCGGTCAAACGGTGATGATTGGTGATACTATGGCACATGATATTCTTGGTGGATCATTGGTTAATATTGATACATGCCTTGTAAAACGTGGCTTGCACAATTCTGTATTTAAAAACTGCCTAAACCCTTCTGAGGTTGATAAAGCGTTGGATATTTTAAGCAGACAATATAATAACGTACGCCCAAAATATCTGGTTGATGATCTTGTTTGGGGTAAAGTTTTACCTGATCGTAAGCACAAAAAACGCGCGACTAAAAAACAGGCTTAATTTGAACCCGCCATATCCTCTTCTTTTCCTCCACGAGGGTCAAGCGAATGAATAAAACGCTCGCTCACTTCCGGACGGAGAAGAACACACATGGCCGCCTTAATATCTGGGATCACCTTTTCTGTTGCTTCATCCCCTAAGGCAATAAGCTCACTAGCTTTTTCAAACTCCAACAAACCAATATGGCCAATAGATGGCTTGATATGAATATCAGGCGGCTCTCCAGCCAATCTGGAGCGGGTTAAACGATCTTGTAAAATGCCAAGCGCCGATACCATAACACCAAATAGGCTTGGGTTATTTTCTTCTCTACGAAATAAACGCCTTGTGACAGCTGATGTTAAAAATTGTTTTTGGTTTTCTTCCGGTACATCATCTTTATTAAAAACATCAAAACCTGCAACCGTTTGATAATTTGTCCCCGGTTTTGCAGCTTTACCAATAAGGTCCGTATTAAGATCAATGGCGATTGTCATGCGCGCGCCCAATGCCTGACAAGGCGAAATAGGACAGGGGTTGACTAAGGCTCCATCAACGAGCTGTCTTTCATCATAATGCACAGGTGGAAAAACACCAGGTAGCGCAAAAGATGCGCTCATCGCCTCAATAATATTCCCCTTACGAAGCCAAACCTCATGCCCCGTGGCAAGATCTGTTGCAATGCATATGAGGGGATGTGGGAGATCTTCGAAATTCATACCTGAAAAATGTTGATCCAATGTTTCTTTCAGGCGCTTTCCTCCAACTAATCCTGCGCTGCGAACACGAAAATCAAGATAGGATAAGATTTTAAATCTATTAAGGGACATCGCCCAATCTTCAAATTCATCCAATTTACCTGCAAGATAACACCCGCCAACAACCGCACCGATTGATGTACCGGCTATAAGAGAAGGATATATTCCATGACGATTTAAGGCTCTTAATGCGCCAATATGCGCAAATCCCCTTGCCATACCACCACCTAAAGCGATAGCTAAATCTGGTTGACCGTTTTGTTGATTAAATGGCATCATTCCTCCTGAAGTCAGTTTCACCTTTTAACTTTGCCATGAATACATTATAACACACTAAACTACAAAATTGATACAACGATGCCTGCTGCACTGCCGAAGAAAAGTAAAAAAAATCAACAGCCTAAAGCGCCAACTTCATCTTTGATAAAGCGTATTATAAGGACATATGTTGCATGTTATAAAACAGAGCTGTTTATTGCTATTTTGTTTATGGCTTTTGCTGCGGCAATGACAGCGGCTCTAGCCGCTCTTATGCAGCCTGTTTTGGATGATGTTTTATACGGTAAGCGTGAGGATATGATCATTCCTGTTGCTTTGGGCATATGTTTGACTTTTTGCGGGCGCGGGATTTCAACCTATATTCATACGATTTTAATGAATAAGGTGGGGCAATACATTGTTTCTGATATTCAAACGGATCTATTTAAAAAATTCATGCATTTGGATATGGCATTTTTTCATGCCAACCCAAGTGGCCAACTTGTATCGCGCGTCGTCAATGACGTGAATATTATGCGCTATGCGGTGACAGATAGCTTAACAGGGTTGGGTAAAAGTTTATTTACCTTGATATTTCTCATCGGCCTGATGTTTCTTACCGATTGGAAATTGACTTTGGCGGCGTTTATCGTATTCCCGCTTCTGTCTGGTTTTGTTATCTACGTAGGAAAACGCCTTAGAAAAATATCTAAAAGCATCCAAAGTGAGTTAGGTGACCTTTCAGACCTTCTTTCACAAACATTTCAAGGAATACGTCTGATTATGGCGTATCGCGCCGAAGATTTTGAGATTGTAAAAGTTACGCGCGCGATACATCGGGTACGAGATTTAAATATAAAATCTGTGCGTATCAGTACGCTTTTAACGCCTGTAAATGAAATCCTCGTTGGTTTTATTTTTGCAGGTATCATTATATATGGCGGTTATGAGGTGATAGCGGGGCGTACAACAGCTGGACATCTGGCCTCATTCATAGCAGCATTCACAATGGCGTATGAGCCAATGAAAAAATTAGCCAAACTTAACAATACGCTTCAAACCGGGTTGGGAGCGGCGGATCGTGTTTTCTTAATGATTGATACAAAGCCGCAAATAATGGATACGAATGACGCGAAAATAATTACATCAAAAACCCCTGATGTTAAATTTGATAATATTGAGTTTTCTTATGCAGGGGAAGATTTACGCGCATTACAGAATATATCGTTTACCGCACAAAATGGGCAAGTCACCGCATTGGTCGGCCCATCGGGCGGCGGGAAAAGCACTATTATGAATCTTATCCCGCGTTTTTATGACCCAACTAACGGCGCAGTAAAGGTAGACGGCGTTGATATAAGGGAAATCTCACAAGCATCTTTGCGCGAAAACATTGCTTTGGTCTCACAAGATATTACAATATTCAATGACAGCGTCATGGCAAATATACGCTATGGTAATTTAAACGCCAGTGATGATGCCGTATTCGAGGCTGCGAAATCCGCCGCCGCGCATGACTTTATTCTAGGGTTTGATGATGGCTATGAAACGATTGTCGGAGAAAATGGAACGAAGCTTTCTGGTGGGCAAAAGCAACGCATATCAATTGCCCGCGCAATTTTACGCGACGCTCCTATATTACTTCTTGATGAGGCAACCTCTGCCTTAGATAACGAATCAGAAAAGCTTGTACAGGATGCGCTTAAGCTCTTGGAAAAGGGGCGCACAACGATTGTAATCGCCCATAGACTAACAACGGTTCAAGAAGCAGATCAAATTCTGGTTTTGGATCAAGGGTGCATTGCAGAGCGGGGAACACATGATGCCCTTCTAACGCAAAATGGTGTTTATGCGCAAATGTATAAGACAGGTATGAAAGGATAATTATTTTGCAAAAAATCACATATGGTTTTTATCAATCGCCCTTCGGAAAGATGATTATTGGCAAAACAGATAAAGGTGTTTGCTGGCTTGGTTTTATGGTTGATGGGTATAAAGGCAATGGGTTTGATCGCATGAAAATACATTTCAAAGTGGCTAAATTTACAGAAGATCAAGAGATGGCTGATGAATATGGCTTTTCACTGATAGAAGCGTGGGAAAAGGGCGAAGAAAATTCATATCCACTTGATATACAAGGCACAGCTTTTCAACATACTGTCTGGTCTGCCTTACGCCAAATAAAGCGTGGCGAAGTTAACACATATAGTGGTATTGCGCAGAAAATAGGCAATAAAAATGCTGTAAGAGCAGTAGGCACCGCCATTGGCGAAAACCCCATTTCACTCATCATTCCATGCCACCGCGTTATCCAAAAATCAGGTGGTTTAGGTAATTACGGTTGGGGTGTTGCCTTGAAAACAGATATGCTTAAGGCCGAAGGCATAAATGCCTAAAGGCCAAGAACATCGCGCATAGAATAAAGTCCGGGTTCTTTACCATTACTCCATATTGCAGCTCTTAATGCGCCTTTTGCAAATAAGCTACGATTTGTTGCCTTGTGTGTGAGCTCTATACGCTCCCCTTCACCAAAGAAAAAGGCCGTATGTTCACCAACAACATCGCCGCCGCGCGCAACAGAAAAACCAATTTTTCCTTTTTCGCGGGCACCTGTTTGACCATGGCGATTATAATCCGCCAAATTATCCAGATTATTACCGCGTCCAATTGCCGCAGATTTTCCAATAGCAAGCGCAGTCCCTGACGGGGCATCAACCTTATATTTGTGATGAGATTCAAATATTTCAATATCCCAATCAGCATCTAAACACGATGCCGCTTTTTCTACTAAAGCCAAAAGCAAATTAAC
>CAXBFT010000198.1:0-4250 GCA_963974945.1 uncultured Alphaproteobacteria bacterium | reverse complement strand
AGCAAAATTGGAGCGATTTGAAACTGAGCTCCTTCTTGTTACCGCAGCAATTAGTGAAGGCGCATTGATTCACCTCACCGAAGAAGATGGCACGAATTCTGTCGTATTATCACTTGATCAGGCAAGAGACTTATCCGCGCGCTTGGCGGCAACCATTGATCAACGTATTGTGATTTTTAACGATCAAGACCTTATGATCGCGGATTCGCAGCCCTTTATTACAGAAAATAGTGTTAAGCCTATTATAACTCTCGTCAAAGACAAGGGGCGCATCCTGACCAGTGTCGAGGTCTTAAAGACGACGGCGGGGTGGATTGCATCATTTTTTCCACGTTATAATGACCTTTTGGTTTTTCCTGGTGTGATCTCTAATAATGGTGCCGATTACGTTGATGTTGTTGATGCAAAGCGGTTAAACGTAAGTGTGTCGGCATGGCGCAATCCTGATGGGCAAGTTATCCTAAGCTCGGCTATGCCTATTAAGAATGAAGGGAAAATTGTAGGTATCGTGCTTTTGGTCAGTGATGCCGATGATATTAAATCTGCTTTGGGCGATATGTGGTTTAATATCCTAAAAATTTTTCTGCTGACCTTGCTTATTACTATTTTAATATCAATTTATTTATCGGGTGTTATTGCCCGTCCCCTTAGAAAATTAGCGGATGCCGCGGAGAATGTGCGTCGTGGTAAGCTCAAACATACAGATATTCCTGATATGAGTGATCGCCATGATGAAATTGGCGAACTTTCCGTTGTATTGCGGGAGATGACCAATGCCTTATGGGAGCGTATGGACACGATTGAATCTTTTGCGGCTGATGTCGCACATGAGATAAAAAATCCCTTAACCTCCTTAAAAAGCGCGGTTGAAACGGCGTTTATTGTTACAAAGAAAGAGGATTTAAATAAGCTCTTAGGCGTGATTCAGCATGATATTGAGCGCTTGGATCGCCTGATTACTGATATATCAAAAGCCTCTCGTTTGGATGCAGAATTATCGCGTGAAGCCTTTGAGCGCGTTGATTTGAAACAAATTCTGCATCAATTGCTTGATGCCTATAAGAACCCGTTGGAGCGTGAAGCCTTTTATTCACAGAATAGCAGCGAAGCTCTTAAAGATGGGGTGATGATTACGTTGGATTTACCCGATCATAATAATATTTTTGTTTTGGGCAGTGAGATTCGCTTGATACAAGTTTTCCAAAACATTATTGCCAACGCTCTTTCTTTTGCACCTGTGAAATCAATTGTTAAAATTGAGGCTGAGGTAACTTTAAAGCGCGTTACTATTGTTATAGAGGATGAGGGATCGGGAATTCCTGATGGGAAATTGGCCGATATTTTTGAAAGATTTTATTCTGAACGCCCCAATCATGAAGCCTATGGCAGGCATTCCGGTCTTGGCCTTTCTATCTGTAAGCAAATTATAACAGCGCATAACGGTGTCATTTATGCGGAAAATAAAAAAGACAGAGCGGGCAATATAGAAGGAGCAAGATTCGTTGTAATCTTGAATATTATTCCATGAAAAAAAGCGCACAACCCGTGATTATTACCGGCCTTTCCGGCGCAGGTATTTCCTCTGTTTTAAAGGTGATGGAGGATTTGCGCTTTGAGGTGTTTGATAACTTCCCTTTATTCCTCATCCCGCAATTACATGAAGAAACAGCGCAGCACAGCCATTTGAACAATGGTATTGCGATTGGTCTTGATACACGTACACGCGGCTTTTCTGCCGAAGCGGTCTTGGAAATGGCAAAACGTATTGATGCGCGGCTTGTTTTTATTACCTGCGACGAGACAGTGCTTTATAAACGTTTCAGTGAGACGCGCCGCCGTCACCCAATGGCGCAGGATTCCTCTGTCTCTCATGGTATCAAAGCTGAGCGCAAAATTTTATCCTTGCTGCGCGATAACGCAGATATAGTGATTGATAGCACAGGCTCATCCATTCATGATTTGCGCGCCATGATAGAAGGGCATTTTTCTTTAAAGCCCGATGAAAATCTGACTGTGTCTTTACTCTCTTTTGGTTTTAAAAATGGTGTCCCGCGTGAGGCTAATATTGTCATGGATGTACGATTTTTAAAAAACCCGCATTGGGATCAGGACTTAAGGGCGCTGACCGGAAAAGACCTCGCTGTTGGTGCATATGTGATGCAAGATGCAGGATTTGAAACGTTTTTAGAGGGGTTTAAGGCCCTGATCTTCCCGTTATTGCCCCGTTACGCCAAAGAGGGGCGGAGTTACCTTACCATTGCTATTGGTTGCACGGGTGGGCGGCATCGCTCTGTATTCATTGTGGAAACTTTAAAAAAATGGCTCGATGAGAATAATATTTCCGTCTTTTTAGAGCATCGAGATTTGAAAAACTAGGTGCTATTGCCATATCGTATTTCTTGCGCATCTGGTTTTTTTCGTCTAATATCTGGGCAATAAAAAAATATAATAATCGGGTGTCATAATGGATAAGGATGAAAAATCTCCTCAGGCTGGTCATTTAGTTGTTGAGTTTGACAAATCGCGCGGCGATGCGTTGATTGTTGCACCTTGTAAAGTGAAGGGGCAGGGCATTGCTATTGGACCTGTTGCAAAATTCTTGGCGAACACGCAAGAAGCAGGCGATCAGCAAGAATTTGGGATTGGTCTTTCTGCCCTTAGTCAATTGGCCGATGATCAACAAAAAATAGTCAAAGATAAATTCATAGAAGAGCAAACAAAACGATTTGAGGCATCCTATACAAATGTCACTGATAAATATGTGCGACATTTATGGCAGGAGCTGCAATCTTTTGAGGCGTTGGTAGAACGCCATGGCGGTTCGATCCATGTTCCGGACGAAAATAGCGAGGTCAGAGATCAGATCCTAAGCATTAAAGTGCAGGGTATTGATGACGAAGATGTTTCTGAAATTGTACAAAAGGCAAAGGATGCCCTTTGTAGTGATGTGGCCAGAGTTGAATTTATGAATGATAAATCAACAATATTTGGAAAAGTAAGCAATCATATTGCTTATGGTCGTCAGGCTGATGTAGCCGCAGAAAAAGCATATGATGAAGTTGTTTCTATGTTCTTTGAAATGAAGGACGAATATTTTCAAAAAACAGGCCATGATTATGAAGAGCTTGGTAAGTCGGTTGTGAATGATCTTCAGGGCAGGTCTTCTGCAGAAATGAAAGACATTCCTGATGGCGCTGTTATTGTTATGGATCATATCCCCTTGGCTATAGATATTCCTGATCTTCGTGATCCGCAAACGCATAAGGGGCGGGTTGAGGCCATATTGTTAACAGGGAATAGTTTTACCTCTCATTCTTTATTTGTTGCCCAATCATATGGGATCACGGTTGGGTTGATTGATGATGATTTTGTTGCGCGTGTAAGAGACGGTGATCAATGCATTGTTTCCGGGCTTGATAACCTTGCTTTGGTTCAACCAAATCAAAAGGCCTTAGATGGTTTTGGTGATTTGTTGAAATACCAAAAAGATGTACAAAAGAATCTTGATAAAGAATCTAAAAAGCATAAATCAGTTAAAACCCTTGATGGCTCTAAAGTGAATATTCACTGTAATTATTCAGAAGGAAGTCAAGATCGTTTGAAGGCAGCAAATCCAACAAGTTTTGGTTTGGTACGCAGTGAAACTTTATTTGATGGAGATCATAATATTGTTGATTTAGCTGATGTGACGGAAGATCAATGGTATGGCGCTTTTCAAAAAATTATGAAAGATAACGCGCCTAAAAATGCACCCTATATGAAGACAACATTCAGGTTGATTGATTCTTGTGGCGATAAAATTGAAAAAATTGGGAATGTGCTTAGAGCTCCTGAAGAGCGTGAAGTTTATGAAGTGCCGATCAGAGCAAAACAGATGGCCGCCTTGCTTAAGCTTCATGATGATCTTGGTGAATCCGGTGATTTGATTGATATTATGTCGCCTATGATTTCATCTTCAAAACATTTGAAAGAACATCAAAATACAATAGATGAAATTGCACAAGAAAAGGGTGTGGAATCCGTTCATTTGGGAAGCATGGTTGAGATTCCATCATATGCTTTTGGTCTGAATAAGCCGACGACAAAGTTTTTATCGGTAGGGTCAAATGACCTCAGCAGCTTTCTTCGTCAAGAGAATCGTTACACAGTAGAAAGCGATTTGCTTGACTCTTCTTTTTTAAACGCGCTTAAAACGACGATAGATGCGGGTAAAAAAACACAATATCCCTGTCAGTATTTGCGGGGATATG
>CAXBFT010000197.1:0-4289 GCA_963974945.1 uncultured Alphaproteobacteria bacterium | reverse complement strand
CTTATGAGTAAAATTAAGGAAAAAAACATCCCGTTTATTATTATGACGGGTGAAAAGTCAAAAGAAATAATTATTAAAGCAATACAGGGGGGCGCAGTTGATTATCTAACCAAGCCGATTGACCCTAAACGATTAAAGACTAGCCTTGAAAAGGCGTTAAAGAAAAAGAAAAATTCAGGTGGAAATGATAATGAATTCCATGTCTCTTTTTAATCAAATCTAGCAACTTGACCGAAGTCAACTTTAGGCATACAACTTCCTTTATAAGGAGTTGCTTTATGAAAGATTCAGACGCGCAAATCATATCAAAAGACATGGTTGAAACGCATTTACGAAGCGTGCCATTATTCTCTGCGTGTTCAGCTGATGTTATTAAGAACCTTGCACAAGGCGCTGTGTTCCAATCTCATAAAAAGGGGAAGGTTCTTTTTATCCATGAGGAGCAAGCAAGCCGATATTATTTGATTTGCTCCGGTTGGGTTAAAATCTTCCGTGAAACATTGGATGGTACGCAAGCGGTTATTGATATTCTAAGTGCGCGGCATTTGGTTGGTGATCGCGCCGTTTTATTGGATGACAAATATCCTTATAGTGTTGAAGTGGTTGAAAATGCCGATGTGATTTCACTTCCATCACATGAGCTGAAAACCGAGCTTGAACGCAACCCGCAGCTTGCCCAAGCCATGATGAAATTGATGGCGCAAGAGCATAAGCAACAGGTTAGCGAGATTGAGCATCTCTCCATACAAAATGCCCCGCAACGCATTGGATGCTTTTTATTGCGCTTGACAACACAAGGGCAAAAGGGGCGCGTAAAAATTCATCTGCCTTATGATAAAACTTTGATTGCCTCACGTTTGGGGATGCAGCCGGAAACCTTTTCTCGCGCCCTTAAAAAGCTGAAAAAGGAAACTGGTATTGAAGTTAAGGGCGCAACGGTCTTGATTGAAGATCTGCAACGCCTCTCTGATTTTTCATGCGCGATGTGTTCATCAAATTATCCATGCAAGGATCTGACGAAAAAATGTTCAGGGGCGTGCCAATAAGGATGCTATATCATCCCCAAGCCAGTCCGTGATCCCTTGTATTTTTTTTATAATCTCACCATCACGGATAATATAGCTCTCAGGATAGATGGTTGTATTATAAAGGTCTTTTGAGATGGTTTTATCGTGATCATGGGCAAAAATGATATTATCTTTATTGAGCAGAGGGCGCGTATCTTCGGGCATTGTTTTAAAAAATTGCTCAATATCGGCTAGGTCTTCATTGACGGAGAGGGCTATAAAAATAATATTATCCTCTTCGCGCTGGGCCAGTTTCAGTAAATCTGGCATTTCAACAATGCAGGGCGGACACCATGTCGCCCAGAAATTGATTAATACGGTTTTACCCTTAAAATCTGACAGGGTGTATGTGCGCCCGTTAAGCGCCGTAAAGGTAAAGTCAGGCGCAGGTTTTTTTATATGTTGCGCCGTAACACGCACACCGTTAGGCGCAGAGGACATATCCCAAAGAGAGAAGACAAGGCCCAGAGCCAGAACGATAAGGACAGCAAAAATATTATACATTTGCCGCCTGTTTCTGCTGTTGGTGGATAGAAAATGCGATGAGCGCGATAAAAGTGGTTTCGATTGCAATGAATGCTCCCAATATCCAAGCAGCAGAATCTGTAAATCCATAGGCGTGTAAGCCAACACTTAGGATATTCACACCAAACCATGACAGCGCCAGTATGACAGAGGTATAGGATAGCGCGCATAAAAAGCCTGTCATGCGTAATTGCCCGCTAATGCGGCCATGAAGCGACCAGATAAGCCATAAGACAATAAGCATAGCCCCGTTTTCTTTCGGATCCCACCCCCAAAACCGCCCCCATGATTGATCCGCCCAAATACCGCCCAAAACCGTTCCTATTCCGGCAAAGAATAAGGAGATAAGCGCGGCAGTATGGATGTTTTTAAACAGATCATTTTGCGGTGCGAAATCTTTGCCGCGCGCCATAAGGACCAACGCATAATGCGCCAAAAGTGATGTGATTGCGCAAAAGGCATAACCCGCCGTGATGCATAAAACATGGGTGGTGAGCCAGAAATTCGTATTAAGAACCGCCGATAACATAACGAAGCTATCGCCATCTTGATTATGAGAGAATCCCAATATTTGTAGGAAAATACCAAGGCAGGCACAAAGCCATAGCCATAATGTTTTGCGTTGTCTGACATATGAGATCAGGGCGTAAATAGTCATGACGCATGATACGAATAATACTGTTTCATAGAGTGTGCTGACGGGGGCGCGCTCTAAAATATAAATTCGCGCGGCAATCCCCGCGACCTGACAGAGCAACCCACTCGTCAGGAGCGGTAAGACAATCTGACGCGGTAAATTTTGCCCATAGCAAAAAAGCGAAAGCAGCAACGCCCCAACCGCGCCAAGGCCAATGAGGAAGCTGATATAAAAGGGATTATATTGATTATAGATATATTCCACCCTTAATGCATTGCCGCGTATAGATGGTGGTAAAGGAGCATCATGAAGGGCTGCGGCGGCCTTGTTCCATTGATCTGCATCACCTTGATGATATGCTTTGCCAAGGGCACTCCATTTTTGAAATATATCTGATGACAAATTAGCATTGATCATCGACCATGGAGCGCGCCATGTACCTTCGCTCCAAAATGCGTTAAACAGTGCTTTGCCATTACCTGTTTCTTGCAACATACTAAGCGTATAAGAGAGCTGTAGGAGGGCTTGTTCCTCATTGGTGTAGCTTTCAATATCATCGCCTTTTTGTGCCATGATCGATTTTAAGGTTTGTTGCAGATCATCTTGAAGAGTGATGGTGTCAACAAAATTTATGGGCTTCGCCGCCAGATGGGTGAATGGTTTTTCAACGGTTTCAGGTAAAATAATATTCAGCGGTAAAAATGGGGTCAGCGTCGCCATTAATGTTTGTAATGTAACAAGGTTACGCTGTATTTGAATAAGGTCGCGTTGCGGCGCGGTCCATTCGTTTTCGTCCACTTGCAAAATGGCAATGACACGCTCTTGCTTTTGCGCAAGGCCTGCGGAAACCTGATTATAGCTATAGAGTTTATTGGGGGATTTATCCAGATTGAGTAAGGTTAAAATATCAGGATTTGTGATTTTCAAGGTCGGGCGATCCTGCGCGCGGGCGGGGTCAAATAACACATCGATCAGCCAAGGCATGGCGCTGTTTTCTGTCCCTGATAGTTCTTTACGTAAGGCGCGGGCAAAGCTATCAATCGGTTTGACGCGGCCTTCATGTAAAATCGGTAACTGCCCTAATAAATGGGTATCAAGATTTGGTGCTTCTTGCGCATGGCTTGGCAAGGGTGTAAGCCCTAATGCCAATAGGATCAGCGCCAGCTTTTTGGCCTTCGTCTTTGGTGTGCGTAAGAATAAATGTAAGATCAACCCCAAACACATGACAATGCCTGAGATGTAAGGGAATGATCGCCCGACATTCCAAACAACGGCAAAGACCGAGATTTCGCCCTTTGGTGTTTGCGTGAAAGAGGACTGAAAGAAAGTATAGCCCTTATAGCGCAAAGGGGCGTTCATCGAAATTACGCTTTCCCATTGCAGATCACCGTCTTTAACCAAAACGGTTGATTGATATGATTTCGCCATTTGTGTGCCGGGGTGGCTTTCTTTTTCAAAGTCTAAAAGCTCGATGGTGAAGGGGATGGCGCGTTGCTCTCGGCGCAGGGCAAAGCTATATTCTTTGTCATTAACGGTGAAGGATGGATATTTTGGCACATCCTCAATAGAAACAAAAATAGCCTTCTGATCCGCATCATAAACCGAATAGGTCAGGCCGGCCATATTTTCTTCGTCATTATTTTTTATCGGTGCGGCGGAGAGCTGCATATGCATCGCCATGCCCTGATAGTCATCGGTTTTATTTTCCCGCGCGGTGATATTGCAATTCACGCAATATTCTTCAATTTTAATGGTAAAGGGCAGGGCTTCGTCGTTTATGATTTGCCCGCTTAGCATGTTCTTATGGTCAAGTTTCGTTATGACTTTTCCATTTTTATCCATCACCACAAATTCACGAAAATGATAATCGGAGACAATGTTGCTGCTCTCCCCTTCGGCAAGGGCAATATAGCCTTCGGAGCTGAACAGCGCCGTGAATAACCCGCCAACTAATAAAAGCAACGCCCCTATATGGGTCAGCATAATCCCAATTTTTTTCGGGTGAAACGGGCTTTTGAATATAAGCTTAAAGGTTAAATTGAAGAAAATCATGGCAACGA
>CAXBFT010000196.1:0-4294 GCA_963974945.1 uncultured Alphaproteobacteria bacterium | reverse complement strand
TACACCGTGCCTGCAATTGCCGCATCCACGCCTGCATGAGCGCGCTTTTGTTCTTTACCCTTTGCAGGAAATTGCATCTGATTGGCATCATCCAACGCTGCATAACTCTGTGGATGATATGATAATGAATTTACCAAAGGGGCAGAAAATAATGCGAATGGATGATACACTACTTTTCCCCATTCCCTTTATTGATGCGTTAAAGGTTTCGGCATAGATGAGCGCATTTTTTGACAATCTAACGTCAAATTCTCCTTTGATTATGGGGATCTTGAATGTAACGCCTGATAGTTTTTCTGATGGTGGTGATTATAACTCGACTGCGCTTGCCGTGGCGCACGGCCTTAAACTATTAGGCGATGGTGCGCATATTCTTGATATTGGCGGTGAATCCACGCGCCCCAATGCAGATGTCGTCAGTGTGAAGGAGGAAATCGAGCGCGTTGTGCCTGTTATACGTGCACTGGCCACTCATGCCCCATATATTTCTATTGATACGCGCAATGCGGCGACAATGCGCGCAGCGATTGATGCGGGCGCAAATATCATTAATGATGTTAGCGCGTTAAGCCATGATCCTGAATCTATGATAGTAGCATCACAAAGTGGTTTGCCTGTTTGCCTTATGCATATGAAAGGTTCACCCAAAGATATGCAAAAGTCACCTTCTTATGATGATGTGGTGGTTGAAGTTCTGAATTATTTTAAGGCGCGTATCATAAAATGTATAGAGGCGGGGATTGATCCGTCACAGATTATCATTGATCCGGGTATTGGTTTTGGCAAAACATTAGAGCATAACTTTATGCTCATTAAACATATTTCGGCATTTCAATCTTTAGGGCATCCTGTATTGCTTGGTGCGTCACGCAAAAGCTTTATTGGGGCGTTGGATATAAATGCAAGCGAAGGCAAAGATCGTATAGCAGGTTCAATCGCAGCCGCGCTATATGGTGTATTTCATGGCGGGGCGCAAATTATACGCGTGCATGATGTTTATGAAACGCGTCAAGCCTTGGCGGTTTTTTCGGCGCTTTCCTCGATATGATGATAAACGACGCTTTCATGGAATATATGTGATTGTGAACGGATAAGTGCATCATCTACAAATCTATAATTCCAGACATTCCATGGAAAATATGTATTTGAGATGTCTGGTTGAAATTCATATAAATGGCAGTTTTCAAAAATACCCGGTGTATTCAGGCCATAAATACCGCCAAGACCACGAAAAACCCCGCCATGACAGACAATCAAAACCGGATCATCATGGCGATCAAGATGGTGTTTTTTGCCTTCTTTGATGCGTGTGCAAAATTCAACGAAGCTTTCTCCATTGGGCGGTGTTGGCCATCCATCAAGAAGGGCTTCGCATTCTGCCCATGGTTTACCCTCCCAATCACCTGAATGGATTTCGGCAACTTTGGGTTCTTCATGCATAGGGATGTTTAAAACCTCATTGATAATACGCGCCGTGTCACGCGCACGTGATAAGTCACTGTGAATAATAGATTTTGGCTTAATATCAAGTGCAGAAACGATTCTTTGAACCGCGCGTGCTTGCTCTCTTCCAAGTTCGGTCAGGGGGGAGTCTGTGCTGCCTGCCATGACCTCTTTTTTATTGGCTTCAGTTTGACCGTGGCGGATCATATAAAAATGTTTGGGCGGTAAAGGCATGGTTTTTATCCTATAATCAGGGCGTTATTCATATTTCGCAGGCACGCGACAATGCTTTGCGCCGCCAAAACAGAGCTTTTGGGATTCATCGGGTCAGGCATATTTTCAACTTTTGCACATAGCGTTGAATATTGACTGCTTACGGTGATTTCATGGGCGTTGCCGATGGCGGCCGGGTCAGCCCAAATTTCAACGCGCGTATCCTTTGCGCCAACCCCAGCTAAGCTGAGCGTAGCAGCAACATTGATGTTGGCAGGAAATCCTTCTGATGCTTCGAAGGCATTGCCGGAAAAAATGCGGGTTTTTTTAGTGATGGCATGCAGGTCAATATCATTACTGATAATATAGGGCGCGCCCGTAAACCCTAACGGTGGCTTGGTTGATGATATTTGCGCGCTTTCAATGCCCATTTCACGCATGGCACGTACGCCATCCAATCCACATAATGCACCCGATGGAAGATAGGCGCGTGAGCCGGAGCGTTTAAGGTTCTCCACAATCTGTGGATAGATGAGGAGAGCGGCGCTGCTGATGAAAATAATGTCTTTGTTTTTTTTAAAACACACTTCTGCCAATTGCGGGACTATGTCGGCGGGTAAGCATTCTATGATCAGGTCACATTGACCCACTAATTCGGTGAATGACACGTTCTGCACCTTGAAATCAACTTTGGGATCAGGGTCTGAAACAGCGTGCAGAGTGCAGTTTTCAATACCGGAACTATTTGTTAATGCTTTGGCAACAGCGCAGCCAATTGCGCCTAATCCTGCTATTCCTATTTTAATACTCATGTGGATAAACCCTTTATATCATGGTAAACAGTGTCAATAATTTCAATGACATCACTTTGTGATGCAGCTTTATAGGCGCGCTCTGAACGCTCTCCAGGGATAAGGATTTCAGAGATATGCTCATCATGGCGTGATGATTTTATTTCTTGTAGAAGTTTTTCAACCTCATCTTCAAAGCGTTTGCGCCCAACCAATTTGTCAGGATCAATTGTAATAAAGAAAATACCATCACTGCCCTTTACGGCGCTATGACCTGATTTTGCGCCAATCAATGCACCGCTCAAAATCTCTATGGCAAGACCAATTGAAAAGCCCTTATACCCATTCATAGGAAGCATAGATCCATCCATAGCATCGCGGATATTGGTAGATGGTTTTCCATCTTTATCCACAAGAGCATCCACAGGCATATCTTTGCCAGCCTTATATATTTCAAGCAATTTTCCATACGCCCATTGCGCGGTTGTGACATCAACAATACAAGGTGTTTGTGCCGATGGAATGCCAAAGGAAATAGGGTTGGTGCCAAGCACAGGGGTAAAGCCATCGGGGTGGCACACCATTGCACCTGAATTACACCCTGCAATACCGATCAGGCCGTGTTCAACGAAAAGGCGGTTATAGTAATTCATCGTGCCAGTTGTCCCAAAATGATTACGCGCCCCGATAAAGGCGATGCCATGTTCCTTCGCCTTGGTGATGGCTACTTGCGCGGCATATTGCGCGGCGACTAAGCCAATATTATTCTGCCCGTCTATAATAGCAAGACCGCCCGCATCAAGCGCTAGAAGCGGCGCACCGCTTGGCAATCCATTTTTTATGATGTAATCAATACTCCATTTTATCCGTAATAATCCATGCGATTGCTTGCCTGACATCTCATTTTGCATCAAATGCGTGATAATGGTGTCAATTGCCGCGTTATCATCCATTCCAACCTTTAGAAATGCAGCGCGGCAAAGGGCTATTATTTCTGATTTGGGGATAGTCGCCATTATTTTGCTAATCCTACTGGAATCAATTGTGTATGCACTAGATAATATAACGTTATGGAACAATGGCAAGACAAAGCAATCATTTTAGCAGTTCGTCCACATGGAGAGAGCGGGGCGGTCGTGTCTTTGCTCACCAGTGAAAATGGGCGGCAGGCAGGGTATGTGCGAGGGGCATTTTCAAGTAAAAACCGTGGTACTCTTGAAATCGGCAGCCTTGTCGATGCAAATTGGCAGGCGCGCAATAGCGATAGCCTTGGCTCCCTCACTTTAGAGTTAGAGCGCTCAACAGCTGCACGGATTATGCATGATGCACTGAAATTATCGGCTCTACAATCGGCCTGCTCTTTATGCGATCAAGCCGTGCCGGAAAAGGAGGGAAGCGTTGGCCTGTATCAGGGGATGCTTGCGCTTTTAAATATCCTTGAGGAGGAAATATGGGGCGCAGCCTATATCATGTGGGAGATTGCTTTATTACGTGAGCTTGGCTTTTCCCTTGATCTTAGTACATGCGCAGGCGGCGGTGATAAAAATATGCTGGCCTATGTCTCGCCTAAAACGGGCCGCGCCGTGAGCTATCAGGCCGGGGAGCCTTATAAGGATAAGCTTTTGCCATTGCCGTCCTTTTTGAAACCTAATGGTGGGTCTTTTGACCCTGATGATGTGCAAACAGGGCTACAATTAACGCAGTTTTTCCTTGAACATTGGGTTTTTGCGCATCATAGAAGTGGATTACCTGAGGCAAGGGCAAGGTTGGGCTTGCGTTTTGCCGAAGTTTTTGTCAAAAAAGATGGTTCAGATGATACGCGTAATATAAATGAGTTAGGGACAGAG
>CAXBFT010000195.1:0-4297 GCA_963974945.1 uncultured Alphaproteobacteria bacterium | reverse complement strand
AGTATAAAAAGGGGTGGTATTAATGTTTTGAAGTCTGGTATGAGGCATTTTTTTTCAACGTTTAAATCACAGGAATTGAGTTTATATTAGATTTTTATTATGTGGTGTTGAGCACTCATATCAATTAGAATTTATCAATACAAGATGTTTTTTAGATATTTCTAATAATATAAATCAGCCCTTGCATTTTTTATCTTTGATCGTTATAAACCACATATCCGTTCAGATTATTTGAGAATAGGCATAAAAATATGGCACGCGTTACCGTTGAAGATTGTATTGATAAAGTTGAAAACCGTTTTGAGCTTGTGATGATGGCATCACAGCGCGCCCGCCAGATTGGCACAGGTGCTGCGCCAACGGTTGAGCGTGATAATGACAAGAAGACTGTTATTTCACTGCGCGAAATTGCGGGTGAGACCGTAAGTGTTGAAAAGTTAAAAGAGGAAATCATTACCTCTTATCAGCGTTACCTTCCGGCAGATTCAGAAGATGATCAAATTGATCTTATGGATGGTGAGCAGGAATGGGGCGAAATGGCAGAAGGCGAAGCAACGGCGGCGGCACCAACAGGTATGTATGCCGATGAAGAAGCAGTTGATGATGCGTCAAGCCCATCACTTGGTGATATTGCCGGCGCGTAATATTGCTCTCTTATCTTAATTTCTTATGAAGCCGGATTTCGTCCGGCTTTTATTTGCCCGCATTGATCAGTATAAAATCATTGGTAGGTTTTCAAAATCATGTTACTTTTAAAAAAAATAATGCAATGCAACGGGTGATAGGTTTATAAAATATGGGGCAGCTTGAAGACCTTCTTAATACAATCAGGGTGTATGAACCTGAATTTGATGAAGATGTGGTCGTGCGCGCCTATGATTTTGCCAAAAAATACCATGAAGGCCAGTTCCGCTCCTCCGGGGAGCCATATTACACCCATCCTGTCGAGGTTGCCCAAATCCTTGCCGATATGAATATGGATGTGACAACAATTGTCACGGCCATATTGCATGACACGGTTGAAGATACCGATGCAACTTTACAAGATTTGGAAAAGAATTTTAGCAAGACCGTTGCTGACCTTGTTAATGGGGTGAGTAAGCTTACCCGTATCGAAAGCCAGACAGTGGAAGGAAAGCAGGCTGAGAATTTTCGTAAATTGCTTTTGGCTATGTCCGAAGATATTCGTGTTCTGTTGGTTAAGCTATCTGATCGGTTGCATAATATGCGTACAATGGGCGGTATTAGAAAGCCTGAAAAACGCCGCAGAATATCATTGGAAACCCTTGAGATTTATGCCCCATTAGCGGAGCGTATAGGTATTCACCGTATTAAGGAAGAGCTTGAGGATTTGTGTTTTGAGCAAATAAACCCCGAAGCCAGAGAGAGTATTACCAACCGCCTTGCATATTTGCGTCAAGAGGGCGGGGGGCTTGTTAATTCTATTATTGATGAGCTTGTCACCTTGCTTACTAATGGTGGTATTGAGGTGAATGTAACGGGGCGTGAAAAGACGCGTTATTCGATATGGAAGAAGATGCAGCGTAAAAATGTTGCCTTTGAGCAGCTTTCTGACATTATGGCCTTTCGTATTTTAGTTGAGAATGTTGAAGATTGTTATATGGCCTTGGGGGTTATACATGGAAAATACCCAAGTGTTCCCGGGCGTTTTAAGGATTATATCTCTACACCAAAGCCGAACGGTTATAAATCAATTCACACCACAATTATGGGGCCAAAGCGCCAACGTATTGAGGTTCAAATTCGTACTAAGCAAATGCATAGTGAGGCCGAACTTGGTGTCGCAGCGCATTGGGCTTATAAGGGTGGTTCACAAGCCAATGAGCGTGATGTAACTAAATATCGATGGCTGCGGGAGCTTCTTGATATTCTAGAGCAGGAACAAAAACCGGAAGATTTCTGGGAAAATACAAAGTTAGAGCTCTTTCAGGACCAGGTCTTTGTCTTTACCCCAAAGGGCGATTTGATTGAATTGCCAAATGGCGCAACCCCTGTTGATTTTGCCTATGCCATCCATTCGGATATTGGTGATAAATGTGTTGGCGCAAAGGTGAACGGGCGCATTGCACCACTGAATTCGCGTCTTGCCAATGGGGATCAGGTGGATGTCATTACCGCAAAGACACAAAGCCCGTCCCCAACATGGGAGCGCTTTGTTATTACAGGGAAGGCGCGTTCGCATATTCGTAAATTTGTCCGTAATCAGCAACGTGATGAGTTTATTATTCTTGGTAAAGCCATGATGCAAAAGGTCTTCCGTCAGGAAGGGTACGAATTTACCGAAAAAGCGATTAGCGGCGTTGTGGATCATTATCGTCTTGAGAATAGTGAGGACATTTACGCTAATATTGGCTCTGGTGTTTTCGTTGCGCGCGATGTGTTCAAAGCCATTTTCCCAAGCCATCAAGCCGAAATCGCAAAGCGTCCTTCTGAGGATATGGATCAAGCCGTGATGGTGCGCCGTCCGGATACTGATCGTCCGGTTCCGATTAAGGGGCTTATTCCTGGTATGGCTATGCATTTTGCGCGATGTTGTCATCCGTTACCGGGGGATCGCATTGTGGGAATTGTGACGACAGGTAAGGGGGTCACAATTCATACGATTGATTGTGAGACGCTTGAAACTTTTGCTGATACGCCGGAGCGTTGGCTTGATGTTGCATGGGGCGATCAGGGGGATATGTCCGATTCGCAGGTCGGCAGGCTTGCCTTGACCGTTGCCAATGAAACCGGATCATTAGGGAATCTTTCAACCGTTATCGGGCGTAATGGCGGGAATATCACCAATCTAAAAGTCACGAGTCGATCATTGGATTTTTGGGAAATGCTGCTTGATATTTTTGTTACAGATACAAAGCACCTGAATAATATTATTGCGGCGCTTCGGGCGACACCTTGTATCATCACGGTTGAGCGCGCCCGCGGTAGATAGATTTTATGCTTCATTATTTTAGTAAATCATCAATATTTACTTTGGGCTTTTTAACCGCGTTCATGGCCGTTTTTTTGCAAGTTCAATTGACGTTATTTGCCGATGGTGATTATCGCGGTTTGCGTATAGGGGCAGCGGATATATGCATGCCGTTCATTGGGTTATGTGTTTTATGGTCTTTATGGCGCAAAAAAACAAAATGGCCGCAATGGTTTTCATCGCGCAAAATAATTTGGATTTTATCATTGGTCTTGGTGATGAGTGTCGCATTATTAAATGGCTATATTGTTAGCGACGCATTCTCGTCATGGGCATTTATCAATAAATATATTGGATTTTTTTTGCTGCTATCCTATTTCTTTTTGGGAAATTGGATAGCAGCAAATGTAGAGGATCGGCAACATATTTATGCCGTATTTATGAGGTGGTTTGTTGGTTTTTTTGTTGCGGTTATGTGTGCAACGATTCTAGCATTGGTGTTGCAGCCCTTTACCCCGTTCTCCTTATGGATGCAGCATTATCCATGGGACGGGTTTATGGTGAATCGCAATGCATTTATGGTGATTTTTGTCTTGGTATTTTCCTTTGTTATCTGGGACTATGCGGCGGGGAGCCATAGCTTTCCGCGTTGGATGCTTCTTTGTTTTTGGTTGAGTATGCCCTTGTTTTTTGTATTTAATGAATCGCGAACAGGGTGGATCGTTGCCGCAATATTAGGGTGTATTTTCTTTCTTAAGAACCCGCTGATACGCGCGAAGAAGGTTATCCCATTATTGATCGTGGGGGTAGGGTTGGCCTATGGATCATATTATATTGTAACCGATCAGGTCGCGCTTGCATTTAATGGAGATCAGCTTCGGCATTTATTGAATGTATCTGATGCGCCAGATGAGATTTATATGGGTGATCAAAAGCGCTATATTGCGATTGAGGATGGGGTTGATCTGTATATGCGTTACAATCCGCTTGTCGGTGCGGGTCTTGGGTCTTATCAGCCGTTTCAAATTGAAAAGCGTGGAGAGTCGATCGAGATTATGGATTTTACGGCTTTGTGGCTTTTGGTGGAAACGGGGGGCTTGGGCCTTCTTACATTTGTATCTTTTTTTGCTTATTGCGCTTGGCTGCTCTATCGTGAAGGGTATTGTGATAAGCCATCAAATTATCATCGTGCCATGTTTATTTTCTTATTGCTGTTCGCGGGAATGTCGGTTTTGCATGAGCTTATGTATACGCGCGTTTTATGGTTTTCCATGGGGCTTGCCTTGGCGGTGCAAACGAATAAGAAAGAATGCTAAGCTTTATGCATGAGCAGGGTTGACCACTCACCAATATCGTATTGTTTTT
>CAXBFT010000194.1:0-4316 GCA_963974945.1 uncultured Alphaproteobacteria bacterium | reverse complement strand
CCAATCAACGCCGAGCAAACGTCTGGATGAAGTCAAAGCCGCCCGTAACCCTACACTTAAATGGACAAAACCCGCCACATCTGTATGAAAAGGCGGGTAATGAAGAAAATAGGCTTTGTTTTGTGACAAGGCGCAAGCGACGCAGCGTAGAAACCCTACGTAAGAAGCGCAGCAACGATATTACAGAATAAAATGAAAACGACTATACCTTAGGGATCAGGCTTAATACACACCCAATGATTTAAATATACGTGTCACACTTTCCGCTTGTGCAGCGCGCGCAGAAACAAGTGCAGATTCTGCATTATTTGCTGTGCGTTGTGCATCAAGAACATCAAGGAAAGAGATTTCTCCCTCTTTATATAATGTTTGCGATAGGACCAACGCCTTGTCTGCGCTTTCAAAGGCACGCCCCAAGGACACTTGCTTTTCCTCTATATGCGTATAATCAGACAGAGCCGTTTCTACTTCGCTCACCGCTTGCAAAACAGTTTTACGATATTGTTCATAAGCTTGCTTCTCACGCGCTTTTTCTGCATCAATCTGCCCTTCTATTTTACCAAAATTCAAAATTGAAACGGCCGCGCCAAGGGCGATATTCCACGGAGAAACCGTAGAAACCAAGGCATTATCAGCAACGCCATAAAACCCGCTTAAGCTAAATATTGGAAAAATTTCTGCGGCGGCGGCTTTGCTCAATGATGTTTGCGCAATCAAAGACGCTATACTGGCTTTGACATCCGGACGCATCGCTAAAACTTGTGCGGGTGTCATTAAAACGGGCTGTATATCCGCGCCCGGAATTTCTGCATCATCAATCAGAATTGTTGCAAGCTCTTCCGGAAGAGCGCCCGTCAAAACACTTAAGCGCAGACGCGCATTATCAGCCAGTCTGGAAAATTCAGGTAAGGAAGCCCGCGTCGTATTCACCAAATTAACTGCGCGCTCTACATCCAATCGTGGAGCCGAGCCTAAACGGTTTAAATCCTCAATTAATGTTAATGTTTTTTCCTGAGAGGTCAGATTTTTCTGCGCAATACGAAGCTGGTTCTGAGCAGCTCTGAAGTCAATATAGTTACGTGTTACATCTGCAATTAAAGTCAAGCTAACAGCATGATATTGCTCTTGAGCTGCATCAAGCTGCGCCCCTGATGCAGCGGCGTTATTGCGATTACGTCCAAAGAAATCAAGTTCAAAAGAGGCATCAAAGCCCGCCTCATAAAAGGAATCAGGATAAAGAGAATTACCGGCCCCCGTATCCTCACGCCCTGTGGAACCCGACGCCCCAATTTGTGGAAATAAAGAAGACCGCGATGCTTTACGCAAGCCCCGTGCCTCTGCAATTTTCGACTCTGCGATTAAACGATCAGGACTGCTTAACATTGTTTTTTCAACCAATGTATTCAATATAGGATCATTAAACCCAGTCCACCAAGATTTCAAGGCCGCCGCATCAACCAAGGCAAGAGATGCACTATTTTGCTCTGACCAATTTTGTGGCTCTGACGGATTTGGTAAGTCTGCGCTATTTGCTAAACAAGCATTCAGCATAAGCAGTGTTGGAAATACGATATATTTTTTCATAGTATTATTCCGCAGTTTCTAATTGTTTTTTATGACGACCTAAAATTTTATCTTCCAACCCTCTGAAAAGGACATAGAATACAGGTGTAAAGATTAAGCCAAAGAATGTAACACCCAACATACCCGAGAACACAGAAATCCCAATGGCTTGACGCATTTCTGCGCCCGCACCATGACTAATGGCCAAGGGAAGAACCCCCATAATAAAGGCAAAAGATGTCATCAGGATAGGACGCAGACGCAAACGAGATGCCTCGATGGCTGCATCTATGGTGCTATGCCCATGATGCTCTAATTCACGCGCGAACTCAACAATCAAAATTGCGTTTTTACATGCCAAAGCCGCCAGAACAAACAAGCTAATCTGCGTAAAGATATTATTATCACCACCTGTGAAATAAATCCCCAATAGCGCAAATAGAATTCCCATAGGCACGATCATAATAACCGCCAAGGGCAACGTTAAGCTCTCATATTGCGCCGCTAAAATCAGGAACACAAAGAAGATACAAAGCGGGAAGATATAAATCGCAGTATTTCCGGCCAAAATTTGCTGATACGTCAATTCAGTCCACTCAAACTCCATCCCTTGCGGCAATGTTTCATTCAGAATTTTTGTAATCGCCTCTTGTGCCTGACCGGAAGAATAGCCCGGCGCAGGGTTACCGTTCAAATCAGCAGAACGGAACGCATTATAGCGAGACGCAATTTCAGGACCAAAACTTTCCTTAACCTCTAACACAGATCCCAACGGCACCATTTGTCCATCGGCATTTCTGGTCTGTAGACGTAAAATATCTTGCGGTTCAGAACGGAATGATTTTTCGGCCTGTGCCACCACCTGATAGGTACGGCCAAACTGATTAAAGTCATTCACATAAATTGAGCCAAGATAGATTTGCATCGTACGGAAGATTTCATCGATAGGAATACCAAGCTGTTGTGCCTTTGTACGATCAAGATCAGCAAAGAGTTGCGGCACATTCACATTATAATTTGAATACACACCAACCAATGCAGGGTCCGCATAAGCCTTTGCCGTTACTTCTTTTATAACATCATCAAGCGCCTGATAACCAAGGTCACCACGGTCTTGAATCTGTAGTTTAAATCCGCCTGTTGTCCCCAACCCACGCACCGGAGGCGGCGGGAAGATTGCGATAAAGGCTTCGTCAATTGCGGCAAATTTCTGTTGTAAACGTCCCGCAATTGCGCCGGCGCTTAATTCATGTGTTGTACGATCCTCAAAATCATCAAGCGGCACAAAGATAATACCTGCACTGGATGAGTTCACAAACCCGTTAATTGATAAGCCCGGGAACTGCACCGCATTGGATACACCATCCTCAGCCATCGCAATTTCACCCATTTTACGCATAACTTCTTCTGTGCGCTCTAATGTTGCACCGGCGGGAAGCTGGGCAAAACTGATCAGATATTGTTTATCCTGCGCAGGAACAAAGCCTTTTGGCACAAGCCCAAAGCTGAAATATGTTGCCACAACCAAGCCTAAAAACAAGATCATCATAATGAATTTTCTGCGCCCTGCTACACCAACACCTTTGGCATAGATATTCTGGGATCGACCAAAAAACCTGTTAAATAATGAGAAGAACCAACCGAACAGAAAATCAATAAGACGTGTTAAAGCGTCTTTTTGCTCATCACGTGGCTTTAACAATAAAGCAGACATTGCAGGGCTTAGTGTAAGTGAGTTTATGGTAGAGATAAATGTTGCAATCACAATAGTCAGGGCAAATTGTTGATAGAACATACCAGTCAAACCACTGATGAATGCAATCGGAATAAATACACCTGCAATAACCAAAGACGTGGCGATAATCGGCCCTGTTACTTCTTTCATTGCCTGAATAGTTGCCTCACGAGGGTTCTTGCCCTCTTCAATATTACGCTCCACATTTTCAACCACAACAATCGCGTCATCGACGACAATACCGACCGCCAAAATCAGTCCAAATAAAGACAGTACATTAATGGAAAACCCAAGTGGAAGCATGATTGCAAAGGTACCAACAATCGATACCGGAACGGCTAGTAACGGAATGATAGACGCACGCCATGTTTGCAAGAAAATGATCACCACCAAGACCACAAGCAATACAGCCTCGATCAAGGTGTGGATCACCGCATCAATAGAGTGTTGTACAAAAACCGTTGGGTCATACACAATGGTATAGTCAACATCTTCAGGAAAATTCTTTTTCAGCTCCGCCATTGTTTTACGTACATTACTTGAAAGCTCCAGCGCATTCGCACCCGGTGCAGCAAAAATCGGAATCGCAACAGCAGATTCATTATTCAACATAGAGCGCAGAGAATAGCTTTGCGCATCCAGCTCAGCCGTCGCAACGTCTTTAAGGCGCGTAATCACTCCATTTTTATCGCGTTTGATAATAATTTCTTCAAACTCAGCCGGGCTGGTTAAACGCCCTTGCACATTCACCGGCAATTGCATCTGTGTTTCATCATCATATGGCGGCCCACCAATGACACCTGCGGCAACCTGAATATTTTGACGACGTACAGCGGCAATAACCTCATCCGCGCTCATACCACGCTCAGCAATACGGTCGGGATTTAGCCATAGACGCATCGCATAATCACCGGAACCAAATAAGCGCACTTGCCCGACCCCTTCGATCTTAGCCAGTTGATCCTTTACATTAAGCGTCCCATAATTACGAAGATACAACATATCATAGCGCGCATTC
>CAXBFT010000193.1:0-4330 GCA_963974945.1 uncultured Alphaproteobacteria bacterium | reverse complement strand
CAATGATTATTTTATTCGTATCAATCTGATTTTTAGATTGAATATCCTTAATCCCTGAGATCACTTACGGTAGATGATCCGGGTATGGAATATTACGTACCATTTGGTAATTTTTATCTTTGGGGGTTGCCCAAAAAGCTCTGTTCGGTGCAATCGGAACCATTACAAAAAAGGGGTATATATTTCTAAATTCTAGTTGGGCTAAACTTTCAGCCGCATAGGCATGCGCACTACCAGCACCATGAAGAACAACGACCAGTGGATAATGGTATTTAGGATTATAATCTTTCGGCTTCATTAAGAAATAGCTCCCAACAAATGGGAATGTTGATGAAACTGAAAAATGCTTCTCATATAGCTCTGGTGATTGATCAATTGTATCGAGGCTGCGATATAGGTGTGAAAATTCTCCCACGACAAAATACGCCAGAATCATGTAACAAAAAAAATTTAGGGACTTATCGAAGAAACTTCGTTTGTACTTTTTCTCACTCATTTTCAACCTATAAATGTTGTTTGAAATATTCCTACCATGAATGAGCAGTTAAATAAATATTAAGAAATTTTAAATATAATGTTGGTAGAGGCGTGGGCTTTACTGAGAGCTAAACCACACATTATATGCCTCCACTTTCAAACATGGGAGCAATGAATATACGCCATAGATATGCGTATTATTTTGGCAAAGGATTGCACCATGGATAAACTTTCAGATATTAAAAGTATCAAGGCAGATTTTGAGGCTCAAGTTACAGCAGCTCTAATGATACAGAGCAACGCCCTTATTCCATTTAAACTGACGATAAGACTTTGCGGTATTTCCCGGCAGGAAATTATTCGACGAATTTCACGCGGCACATTTCCAAAGCCTATAAAGCTATCTAGGCGCGGCAAATATGCTCGCGAAGCTTTTCACCTTAAAGACTTACATGAGTGGATTAAGAATCCGCATATGTATCATCAGGGTGGAAAGCATGCCTAAAGAAATCACATTGAAGCAATTGAAAAATACATACTTGCAGGCCGCAAATATAGTGGCGGTTCATGGAGAAAAATATCTCCCTATATTTGAACGGCTTGAATCTGAATATATGGAAAGAAAAAAGAAAATAGATACGCTAAATCGTGCCTTAAAAGCTGCTAAGAACATGCATATGGATTGATATTACTGCTACACAAAAGCTTACACATTATGCTACACAAATAGCGATTCATAATTTTCCCAACGCCAGATAACACATTGATATAAAACAGTTATACACTGAAATTGTTTCTCATTCGACTCCCGTACGGGATACCATTTTCTTTAATAAATTAATATATAAGTCAACGCCTTAAAAGGCATAAGATTTCACATTATCGGGTCTGGTACGTTATTTGCTGCATTTCAAGGGATACCGACTTGATGAATGAAAACGAACAATAATACGACATTAATCCCCCATGTATTCCACCATTAAATCTTTCCGTAAACAAAAATAATGCTTGAAAGCCGGTATATTTGGCATTCCATATCCATTATCCAGACAGTAAAAAAGCAATTCTTTCCCTTTTAAAGTCTTACTTCCTTTTAAAACGGATGGCAGTCGAACTGTTTTAATAAGTCCACCTTCTTCAATCTCATAGGTTATTAAGACATTCATAAAGTACCGAAACCGTATATTTTGGATCAAAACTCTTTTGGGGGAGCCTGAGCAATATGAAAGTATTTTCTTAGAAAAATTTCTTATGTATAGATTAGGTGAGAGCAAATAAAATTATAAGTGCAAGCGTAAGCCAGACAACGCCATCTTGTACAGACACTGAAACGAGCATCAATAGTGGCAATATAACTACAATAATACCTTTATTAAACGCATTCAAAGGATCACGCCGAAGGTTATCTTCCGCCTCTAACTTGTGGATCATCTCTTTCAATTCCTTCGGGTAAAATAATTCGGCAATCATACGGCAGCACTTCGTAAATATTTTTGATTATAATATATTACGTTACTCATGGTTTATTTCCTTTATTAAGTCCCTGCGAATGCAATACTGTTTTTTAAATTCATCTTTATTGGAAATGATATATTTACTCTTGGGGCAATGGTAGACTGATATATTGTCTCCTATGCTTACACCCCATTTCTCTATTACAATATTCGTTATTGCTGGAATAATTAACCTCTTTGATAATGAATCTAATTCACAAATAATATCTTTGTTTGGTATGCCACGTCTAAATTCTCGAACTTTAAAATCTATAACAGTTACAAGTTTTTCCTCTCCAAGTGCATATGGCCTCAAATATGCATAGTGACACCGCGCTATGCGGATTGTTATTAGAGTAAAGACAATTACCGATATGAGCGCAGGAACACCCCCGCTACTCCAAAACACTACTAAGACCAAGGCACAAAACATAAAAATAGATAGGTAGATCAGCTTATCAAGTTCTTCCAAAGGCTCCCGCCGAAGGTTATCTTCCGCCTCTAACTTGCGGATGATCTCTTTCAACTCCTTCGGGTAAAATAATTCGGCAATCATACGGCAGCACTTCGTAATTATGAGTTATCATTCACCACCGGATATTCAAGGCTATGGGCGTGTTGCTTCAATAGCTCCAACACCGCATTTGGTGGTAAAATTTTACGGTTGCAATAAATTGGACTAGACATCAGATTCTTCTTTCATAAGGTCTTTACGAAGACAGTTATATCGGTTGATATTAGTTAAATTAGGCACTTTATGGGTATTATATTCTCGTGCATAAAAATAAGATATTTCATTCCCTACTTTTATCTCATCCGCAGTTGTCGGAACTTTAGCTATACGTAATAACCAGACCTTTGCCTCATCACTAAGCCCAGAACATTGAATGCTAATAGACTGATAGTAGTGATAATTTATTTTTGTAATAATTCCACGGTGAATTGAACCGTAAATATAAGCTTTAAATACTTTGATTGTTTGGTTTACCACAAGCCAAATTACAACACAGCATAATAATAACATAAGGCTTCCCCAAAAAAAGCCATCCTGACTGTAGGCACTAATAACCAAAAATAGAGAGAAAATGGCAAAGTATAAAAGAAGTTTATCAAGTTTCTCCAAAGGCTCCCGCCGAAGGTTGTCTTCTGCTTCCAACTTGCGGATTATATCTTTCAATTCCTTCGGGTAAAATAATTCGGTAATCATTTGAATTGTCTTTTCATTTGGCTAAAATAAAATTTAATTAAGTACGTTTTAAAGGGTGGAAGGGATTGCGCCATTCAAAGGCGTTTAGACCTTAAAACTATCAGAGATAATTTTGAGGTACAAGTTATACAAAGCCCTGATGCGTTGAAGCAACGTTCTTTTGTAAATTGGGGGGCATATCATCATCTTTAGGAAAATGGGGCGATCGACGGGATTTGAACCCGCGACGACTCGGATCACAACCGAGTGCTCTACCAACTGAGCTACGACCGCCACAAGATGATGCGTATCACTGTCTAAATAAATAGACCCGTAACGTCAAGAGAATAATCAATAATAATGCTCAAAAACTTACCAAGTGCCTTGTCGATAAATTTAACGCATGTTAAAACAGCTTAACCAATTATAGGATAAAGGATTTCCCCTGTGAGCAAATATGCCCTGTCATTCAAATCACCTGCCGAGCTTTTAAAGTATATCGATGAGCAAGATGTTCAATTCATTGATTTCAATTTCACAGATATACGCGGCGCATGGCACCATACGGCGCAGCATGTCTCAAGCTTTAATAAAGACATGATCACAGACGGCATATGCTTTGACGGATCATCTATTGCGGGATGGCGCGGTATTGAACAATCAGACATGATTTTAAAGCCTGATATTACATGCGTGACCTATGATCCGTTTGCCGCGCAGAAAACTTTGAAAATTTTCTGTAATATTTTTGAGCCTGAGGCCAAAACAGCGTATAGCCGTGACCCGCGCTCTATTGCCAAAGCGGCAGAAGCCTATATGAAGAAAACAGGCTTGGCCGATACCGCATATTTTGGCCCCGAACCTGAATTTTTTATCTTTGATGATGTTAAGGTGAATATAGAAGGCCATCATGTGAGCTATAAGTTTGATAGTGAGGAAGGCCCCTATAATAAGGGACGTGATTACCCAACAGGCAATATGGGGCATCGTCCCGCGGTAAAAGGTGGATACTTCCCCGATAGCCCGGTTGATAACCTCTCTGACATACGCGCCGAAATGCTCACAGTGATTGAGAGCATGGGCGTCATTGTTGAAAAACATCACCATGAGGTTGCTCCAAGCCAATGTGAGCTTGGTATTCAATATGCGTCTTTAATCAAGGCCGCGGATAATG
>CAXBFT010000192.1:0-4349 GCA_963974945.1 uncultured Alphaproteobacteria bacterium | reverse complement strand
AAACCAAAGTGAGAAAGGATGGCAGATACAGGGATTTTCTATGCCCGCCACATCCACCCCAAATGATGCAAGTAATCCAAATATACCAATGAGCAGAGCGCAGATGGATACCCTTCCCTTTCACACCCTTAAAATTGATGAAAGCCATTTCAGTATCACCAATAACGATATGCAGATCAACGCGCCTTATTCTGCCTCTTTGGGACATGATGTATCCCTTACATCCGATCACATCAATATAGAATACGGGTCGTTACGATTTGACGCATCAAACACGGCCCTATCAATGCATTTAAACGATAGTGATACGGGGTGGATCGGTAATTGGTCGGTGGAGGATATATCATCCCCCACTACCCCCTCCATAACAGCAAGCGGAACATTAACCCTCGATACTAATGGCATAAAAATATCAGCGGGCATAAAGGCAAAAGATAAGAGCGGCATAACCGCAAAACTTATGCTGGATTATGCCTTTGCTACGCCGCAAAAAATGATGATCACCATAAATTCTGCGTCCATGCCTTGGGGCGGCGGCGCAATTTCGATGAAGGATATTGCCGTACCCATCTTCGGAACAAAGGCTATAACAATGCCCGTCCAAACAAAAAATGTATCTATCAACGATGTCATGCAGATGATGACGGGGGAATATGTCCGCGCGACAGGCACCATCTCAGGCACCATCCCCATCATCGTCGGGCGGGACGGAACAATTTCGGTAGGAAATGGCGGCCTGAAAGCCAATAATCACGGGCAACTATCAATGCCGCCTGAGCTTATCCCCGGACAAGGTGAGCAAATAGAAATGACCCGCCAAATTCTAAAGGATTTTCAATATGATCTATTGGATATAAATGTTGAAAAAATAAACGCGAATAAAATCTCTGTCCTGCTGGCGATTAAGGGGAATAACCCCGATATGTATAATGGCCGCGAGGTTCACCTAAATGTTCGCCTCAGCGGTGATTTGCTAGAGATAATACGCAGCAACGCGATGCTTATTTTACAACCGGAAACACTGATAAAACAAAAATAAATCGAATGTATTTTGTAGATATTACGTATAAATACTATATGATAACCAATAATGAATATTACGATTGATTGAATGGATGATAATGAAAAACATTGCACGCCCCTTATGCATTCTAGCGCTTCTTGGCGGATGCACGCCGACAATACAAGTACAGGCCCCCGATAAGCCCATCGAAATAAATTTAAACGTCAATATTGAACACCGCGTAAAGGTTGAGATTGACCGCGATGTACAGCAAGCCATTTCCCAAAACAAGGATATTTTCTAATGACTTCAAAAACAAATTACATGAAGAAATTCGGTGCATTTTTTCTTATCGCCCTGACTGGTGTTATTATGTCTGTCACTGCCTTTGCCATGAATTTACAAAGCGCACGTAATGACGGTATTGTCGGCGAACGCCTTGATGGATATGTGGAAGTTCTAAAACCTTCCACAGAGGCCAAAGAACTGGCAAATGATGTTAATGAACGCCGCCGCGCAGAATACCAACGTATATCTAATGAGAATAAACAACCCGTGGACATCGTCGCCAAACTTGCAGCGAAACAGATCATTGAACGCCTTGAAAGCGGACAATTCTATCAATCCCCTAATGGACAATGGGTTCGCAAGTAAACCTCGTTATATATTTCAGAAATTGTACTGAGCCAAAGCCCCCCCTAAGCCTATGCCATTGTGATCTCAATTTAACGTGATTGAAAATGATCTTCATTGCAAATGAATAAGCACCAACTTTAAGGACGAACTATGAAAATCGGCATTCTCTCTCGTGGGCCAAAACTATATTCAACACAACGTCTTGTTGAGGCGGCACGCGAACGCGGACATGACGCACGCGTCATTGATGTTTTACGGTGTTATATGAATATTACATCGAACAAACCAACGGTGTATTACAAAAATAAAGGCGTAAGAGAGCAGCTACAATTTGATGCCGTGATACCGCGCATTGGCGCATCTGTCACCGCATATGGTACAGCCGCTCTAAGGCAATTTGAGGTCGGAAAAGTATATTCCATCAATGAATCCGTTGCTATCACACGATCACGCGATAAATTACGGGCGCATCAACTTTTGGCCTGTAAGGGCATTGGCATGCCAATCACGGGATACGCCAACCGCGCCGATGCAACCGAAGACTTAATTGAATTTGTTGGCGGCGCGCCGCTTATTGTTAAAGTCATCAGCAGCACACAAGGCAAAGGCGTCCTCCTCGCTGAAACAGATAAGGCAGCGGAGAGCCTGATCAACGCCTTTCGTGATCTTGATACCGAATTCCTTGTTCAGGAATTTATTAAAGAGGCAGGCGGATCCGATATACGATGCTTTGTAATTGGCGATAAGGTCATCGCTGCCATGCAACGTTGCGCCAAGGAAGGTGAGTTCAGATCCAATCTACATATGGGCGGAACAGCAAAAGTGATCAAACTTAAACCTGAGGAGCGCGCCTTAGCCGTTAAAGCGGCAAAAGTTATGGGCTTGGATTTGGCTGGCGTAGACATGGTAAGATCAAATCATGGGCCGCTGGTATTAGAAGTTAACTCTTCTCCGGGATTAGAGGGTATTGAAAAAGCTACGGGCAAAGATATTGCAGGTGCAATCATTGAATATATTGAAAAAGACTCGCAAAAGGGTCCTAATAAAATTACCGGTAAGGGATAAAAATGGCAGATAATTTCGTAATTGGCGGCACCCCCATACAAAGAGGAGAGCGCAAACGCGTTCTGTTGGATGTTGCAAAACTGTATGACTTCACCGATATGAGCATCCCCATTGAGGTCATCCGCGGGAAGCAAGACGGACCAACATTATTCGTCAGCGGCGCGGTGCATGGAGATGAAATTAACGGCATGGAAATCGTGCGTCAGCTTTTAACCAAAAAAACATTAAACCGCATAAAAGGAACATTAATCGCAGTGCCGATTGTCAATGTGTTTGGCTTTAATACAAAATCTCGTTATCTTCCCGATCGCCGCGACCTTAATCGCTGTTTTCCAGGATCTGAAAATGGCTCCCTCACGGGGCAGCTTGCGCATACCTTCTTAACTGAAATTGTACAAAAATCTACACATGGCATTGACCTGCATACCGCTGCAATTCACCGCGTGAATCTACCACAAATACGCGCCTGTTTGAGTGATCCACGCGTTGAAAAAATGGCCGAAGCCTTTAACGTTCCCGTTGTTCTTGATGGCGACGTACCGCATGGTTCCTTACGTGCAATGGCTAAAGAACTCGAAATCCCATTGATTCTATTTGAAGGCGGCGAAGCCCTGCGCTTTAACAACAAAGTGATAAAAAGCGGACTTAACGGTGTTCTATCCGTCATGCGCGCCATTGATATGCTGCCTGCCCTAAAAGGAAAACAAAAAGAACAAGATGTTTTTGTCGCGCGCTCCAGCCATTGGCTACGCGCCCCACATAGTGGTATTTTATCCGCTAATCATAAAATTGGTGAGCGCGTCACAAAAGGCCAAATCCTCGGCGTAATTTCTGACCCGTTCGGGCAAGAAAAACATGAAATTGTGGTAAGCAAAACAGGTATTATCATCGGCGCGGCGACCCTACCGCTATTCAATAAAGGCGACGCGGTCTTCCACATCGCAACATTTGATAATTCCAGCATGGTTGAGGAAAGCGTCGATCTGTATGAAGAAGAGCTTGAGCTTGAAAAAAGGGAACGCTTTTCAGAATAAAGGCTGCGCTTTATTTCGCAATATAACACCCTATATCGCATAGCATACTTACTTGGCTTCCTGCGCCAAGACGTCTTTACGGCTAAGCTTGCCAATCATCGTCTTGGGCAAAGCCTCAATGCGAAATTCGATGCGGCGCGGAATTTCCATGGGAGATATTTTATCTCTCAGGAATTCTTTTAAATCCTCACCCGTCAGCTCACGCTCATCTTTTAATTTAATCCATGCTTTAACGATTTCGCCGCGACTATGATCAGGAAGACCTGCCACAATACATTCTTCCACATTGGGATGTTTATAAATGGCTTCCTCCACATTGCGGGGATAGACGTTATAGCCATTGGTGATGATCATGTCTTTCAAACGATCAACAATAAAGACATAGCCCTCCTCATCCATTATCGCTATGTCACCGGTATAAAGGCGCAAATCACCATCATCTGTTTGGCGTATGGCATCTGCGGTGGCTTCGGGCTTATTCCAATAGCCCTTCATCACTTGCGGCCCACGAATACAAAGCTCTCCCCGTTCGCCTGCCGGCATTGGGGTTTTCTTATCCTCGGGGTCGATAATTTCAATCATGGTCGCGGGGAATGGCAAGCCAATGGAGG
>CAXBFT010000191.1:0-4356 GCA_963974945.1 uncultured Alphaproteobacteria bacterium | reverse complement strand
CGCAGCGTAAAATCGGATTTACCGCGCGTCTTTATTATAGTGTTTGTGGCTTTCTGGCGCTTCTTTGGTTCTTTGGAATTTCACTTGAATATATTGCTGATGTGCTAGACGATCTAGGGCGCAGACAAAAGGATTTACAAGCTTTTTTCTTTTTACTGGCTGCATTAAGCGCCGCTTGGTTCGTTTTAACGGGCAGTAAATACAGCATTATCAAAGTGCCACGTTTTTTACCAAAGCTTGAAGCCTTCTCAATTTTTGCACTCATCGCATATTTTATATGCGTGATTGATTTTGAGGAAGTGGCTGAGATTGGGTTTCCGGCCATCTTTTTTATTCTCATTCCGGTTTGGGTATGGGCGGGCTTAAATAAAATTCATGAATGGATGGGCGAGCCGCTTTCAAAACTCCCAAGAGGATTAGGGCATTTGATTCTGCCCATATTATTTATCTTATCGCCATTTGCAGATTTGAGCCGTAATTTAAAAACCGTTGGTGAAACTTTTATGGCGATAGGTGTGCCGTTTTTAATCTTCACCATTCCTGTTTATTACCGCCTTGGGCTTGAATACGTCAAAGAACATCCTGAATACCGTAAAATTTTTATATTCGGGCGAGGAGGGGCTGCGCGTTGGGGTGGCCTATACTCATTCCTCAAATATGACTTCAATGATTTTATGCGTAAAAATGAGAGCAAGGATGCGCCGATTTATTGCGGCGGCACACTCTGGTATGATGATGTGAAGTTAAATGGTCGTCATATCGGACTTGATAGTGATTCCATGATGCTCACTGTTGCGGCAATGGGCGGGGGTAAATCCCTTTATGCGGCTTGGAATACACTTTTGTCGTGGCCGGGCGGGGCATTTGTGCTTGATCCGAAAGGCGAACATGCACAGCGTACCATAGATGCGCGTCAGAAAATCGCACCTGCTCATGTCATTGATCCGTGGGGTGATGTGCCGCATCTTTATGAAGAGCAATGCGCGACGTTTAACCCTCTTGAAGAAATCGACATTAACAGCCCGAATGCCAAAGACGATATATTCCAAATCGTTGAGAGCTGCATCATGCAAGAAGCTGATGAGAATGCTAATTCGAAGCACTTTAGAGAGAATGCCCAGAAGATCATGACGGGTGTGATTGCCCATGTCTTAAGCGCATTTCCTGAAAAAGATCATAACCTGCCGACAATTTACGACATCATTTTAACGGGCGCGCCTGAAGGGGTTGCCAGTGATCCGAAAGCTTTTGATTTATTGGTTGACCGTATGGCTGTGAATGATGCAATGGGACGCGCGCCGATGGATGCGGCGAAAGTCTTGAAGGAGGCAGGGGAGAATGAGCGGGGCGGTTTTGTGACGACATTGGCCACGGGTTTAAGTTGGGTGAATACGCCTGTGCTTAGACCGATCCTGATGAAATCATCGTTTAGCCTCAAAGATATTAAGTTAGCCCGCGAAACCGTATATTTGGTTATTCCGTTTGAACACATGAAAAATCATAGCCGTTTTTTAAGAACAGTCGTATCTCTTGGCCTTATGTCGTGCCGCGCCCATGCAGAGCATGATTTTAAAACGCTCTATATGCTCGATGAGTTTCCGCAGCTTGGGACATTCAGGCCGATCAAAGAGGGGCTTGTGACCTTACGAAGCCGCGATGTTAAAATATGGATGCACCTGCAAAACTTAGGACAGCTCAAGGAGCGATACGGGAATTGGCAGGACTTTATGAGTTCGTGCGATAAGCAGTTTTTTGCGGTGAATGACCACGGCACAGCCGAAGAGATTTCTGATATGTTAGGCGAATATGTGGAGCGTTGGTTAGAAGGTAAAGAAGGCTCAACCTCTTATATTGATAAGAACAGGCCATTGCGTTCACCGTCCGAAGTAATGGAAGAGCTGAAGAAAGGCTCAGGCCTGCAATATGTGTTGCCCGCTGATGGTTTACCGATGCGCCTGAAGCTTGTACCGTTTAAGAAGATTTTTAAGAGATATGGAACTGTGAAGGGGAATAAGTTTGGGTGATTGCAGCGTGTTGTAAAACTTGCATTTTTTGGTTGAAATTCATATGATGCGTAAATCCGTGTGATATTAAGGAAAAGAAGATCATATTTTTAAAAAATGATTTTGAAATGGGGATAGCGTCATAATGAAAATCACAACACTTGAAAATGGCGATAGGCAGCTTGAGTTGACACAGTATGAGCGCGATACTTTGATCGAAGTCTCAACGTATCTGCGTGATCATTATGATGATTTGGAGTTTTCTATTCGGAATTTTACTCTTGATCAGGTAAACCAAGTTAAAAGTTTTCTTGAGAATTTTGATGTCAGTAAACCCAATCATTTCACAGAAAAAAAAATAAGATTGATAGATCGCGTTTTTGCAGAAACATGCAATCTAGTTGACTCTAAGATTTTGGAAGAAAAAGAAGAATGGGATGATGTTTCTTACAATTTAAACAATCTATTTTTTGATAATTTGCAAATTAAAAAAATAATAGAGCAATCACAGACATGAACAATAAAGATACCACAGAGCTTTTCATAGATAGTTTAACCGAGCACGCGGGGCTTAGACGCCTTGAAGATATTCGCAATGAAAATAGCTCGGGAAATCAAAGAACAGGTGGAAAAGCTAAGGGCGATCCCCTTACAGCTTTTGATAAAGAGGACTTTCGCACTCACTTGCGCAATACATTAAACGATCCGCAAACACAATATTTTATAGATGACTCGAATGGGCGGATTACTTTTTTCAACGAAAATGAAGCCAATAGAAGTCGTATTATTTTTAATCCTGCACAATTTGAAACAGACGGTCATGCTGGAACACTAATGCGCGATCCTGTTAGACAGCAATCTAATATTTTTAATAGAAATATTGCTGAAGCCACCCAAAACATGAATGGTGTAGTCCCTGAAGTCCGTTCGGTTTCAGATGGTGGCTGGATTGATCATTTAGAAGAATACAGAGTTCAGCTAGAAAATGTTCCTGATCGTGTTTTAGGTAAGGGTGACTTGCGGACAGATTATGCGCGTGCAGATGATGCCGTAAAAACAGAGCCTTTAAAGCCACTGGATTACAGCGCACCAAACTCCCCTAAAATGGATAGCCCTTTAAAAAGAGCCTATAATGTCGTTTCCGAAGCTGCCGGACCAGTTGCAAAAAAACTTGGCTATATTGTTATTGGTTCAATTCCTATTATTGGAATGCTGCCAAATACTGCCGAGGCGGCTGAATTAAAAGACAAGCTTGCTACGGCTATAGATAATGGTCAGATTTCACCGGAGGCTGTGGCTGAGTATAATATAATCATGGCGGGGCATATTGCTCAGGGCGCTGATCCTACGGTAGTTCTAGGGGAGGCAGGCGTTCAACAATCCTTTAATGATTGGGCAGATCGTTATAATGTGCAAGACGATCTACGTGAATCTTTGCAGCCTTCTTCTTTGGCTTTGACGCTTAAAAATGGTGGAACATATATTGCGCAAAACATAGATCGCTTGCCGTCTGCTACGGTTGATGTCGCGGAATATGCAGGACAAACAGCATATAGCGCCGGAGAAATTGGCCTTAATGCCATTGATGATACTTATGACTATCTGAGCGGTAATACTGAGAAGGTGCAAGGTTTATATGATGCTTTGCCTTCGGTTGATTTGCAAGAGGTTACTGCGGATCAATTGACAGGCGATCATGCCGCTTTGAATGAGCGGGGCGATGTTCTTGATCTTTTGCAAGCAAAAGCAAGGGCTGAATATTTTGAAGATAAGATGAGTGTAGAGACAGACCTAGATCGTCAGGCTTATTATGGTGAACGACTACATGATGCCAGAGATGATTTTAAAACGTCGGTTGAGGCTATGGATGAAGGTCAATTCAATGATGTTAAAGATTATTTCGCAACCTATAATCAATATGTAGAAGGCGTTGCTGCCGAGAATGCTGTTACAGCAGATGAAGCTTCAGCGCTGACTAATCCTGCTCTTCTTGGCTCCCAGCCATTAGCAACAAATAATCGTATGGCAATTTAACATTTTAGATTCCCATAGCGCAAAATAGCGTGACCTGCTTTCACCATGTCACAAGATAAGTTTTCGGATTGTTCTGATTTACAGGTGGCAACGGTGCGCCCGTAATGATCTTTCTCAATGGGTGAGCAAGTTACTTTGCTTCTGGTTAATGAAATCAGATAATCCTTGGCGGCATAAGGATCACCATCAACACATTTACGGCCTTCTTTGCAATGATCTGGCATCTCTGGTGCATCAATGCTGTAAAGCCTGATACGTGTCCCGTTACATTTTAGCGTGTCACCGTCAGTGATATAAGGCCTGTAACAGCTGATAGTAT
>CAXBFT010000190.1:0-4377 GCA_963974945.1 uncultured Alphaproteobacteria bacterium | reverse complement strand
CGGAAGACTTCGACAATTTGATAGTTTTTATGGCCTGCATATTCGCGGCATCTGGTTTCTTGAGAGCCTAAGCCATCGCCTTTGGTGACTTGTTTTTGGCTGGAGACGCGGCAGTAAATAACGGCTTTTTGTTTTGTGCTGCTCATGTGCGGACTCCTTGCGTGGGCGGTGGCTCGGTTTCAATTTGTGTTGGGTGGGTAGATTCTAGCCGCTTGGATGAATCCTGTCTATTGGCTTGTGAGGATTTATCACGAGCATGTTGAACAGGATGTTGCCCAAAGGCGCGATCAACAAAGCCTTCCATGATATGCCAAAGGTCGTGGATGAATGCGGTTTTTTGCTCGCGGGGCATATCCCACTCTTCGATCATGGTTAGGTATTTTTCTACGTCTGGTTTCATGATATGTGCTCCTGTTCTTTTGTGTGTGACAGGTTTAGAATATCATCGTGTGCGCATGCGTACGGGCGTTAGCTCTATGGCTAGAGGGATGAAACGGGAGAGCGCAGCATCTCCCTTTCCAAGCGTATTGTATTACAATACACAGCTTGCCTTTCGTCTTAAGTCGGTTTTTAAAATAATTATTAAGCAAAAAAACACCATTCTCTGTATTGTATTCAATGAATAAACAAGAGCAGAAAACTATGTTTGAACATGAAAAATTTGATAAATATGAATTTGAAGATATCCCTTTAGATAGAGATTTGTATATCATGGATGAAAGCTATATGCATGAGTACGAAAAATCCATGACGGCTTTTTTTGAAGGCAATAGCAGTGAAAATGTTGGGTATGTTGGATGTGTAGCAGCGAGGTCTGTTAATGCTAATGTTATTGAGTTATCTTGGTACCCAAATACATATGATCGTTTTCATGAAGTCTCAATAATTCTGCCCTTAAACAAGTTTATAGCCTGCGTAGGATCTTGGCAGTGTGATGAAAAACCTCATATTTTTGTTAAGAGTGATTGGTTGGAACAAATCTATTCTCGTTCTTATTCTATTTTCGTGATGATCGATGCAATTGGAGTAAAAACAGCCCTCGAACAAGGTGTTGTTTGCAGAGAAAAACTTATTTAATTAAGGCAAGAAATAGATAGCTTAGCAGCTAAACACACTCACATCTCGTTCATCTCCTTTGCAGATAGTTTGTTATTAAAAAGTAACTGGAGTGTGGGCTATTTTGAAAAGAAAATAGAAGGAAATTATGAACCAGAAATATTCATAAACCTATCGGATGAGATCAACAAAATATATGAGCAAATATTAGGGTTAAGTACCTATGCTGTAATAGCTCAAGGCAGCAATGAATATTATGAAGATGCATTACTGCATATATCAAAGTCAAAAAACCATATATCACTAAACAGTTTGGGTATTCCATTTGCTCAGCTAATGGAAATTGAAAATACAGCCAGAAAAGCAATAAAATGTGAGATACATCAGCCTGCGGAATTATATATGGATCAAAAGTATTTTTATTCTCTTCAATTCAAGTATGAGTTTGAAAAAACAAAGCAACCAAAAAACTCTTACATAACAAAAATGATGAATTCTCCAGCACAATATTTTTATTCATCTCGAGAGCATATATTGCGAAATCTGAAATAAATCTGCAATTTCTACTGAATGCAAGCTGTGTGTTGTACTACAAATCTTCGATTTTTCGTCAACACGCTTGGCAAGGGAGACGCTGCGCTCTCCCGTTGCATCCCTCTCGCGGATGGTTTTGAGCATGGGAACACAACCCGTTCCAACCTTTCACACCATCCAAACGCAAAGCAAAGATCATTTAATCTTCCATCTGCTAAGAACATAATTTCGCGTAGTTATAAATTAATGAATTAAAAATTTTATGATTGTATAGTGAACGCTGAAAATAAGGTTTGTTCATGTCATCAAAAACTAGCCACTATATAAAAGCATTCTTTTTAATAGCTATTCTTTCTGGCGGCATACTTTTTTATGCTCAAACCAAAAACTCAATATCCAATAAAATCGGCATTGTTTACCACGGTGAAAAGTATTCTATTGCTGGTGAGGGCACGCAGGGATTCTGCCAACTCATAAATAATCAATCATGTGAGAAACATCCTGAACAGAAATACACTGGTTTTGAACTAACGCTTTGCGAAATTAATCAAAACTGTAGCGCAAGTAAAAAAGCATTGAACGCTGTAATTTCAGGCTCTGTTGATTTGGCCAGCGTAGAATCAAAAGATGTGACCCTTGATATGGACGTTAAGGTGCTCATGCATTTAACAACCGATCTAAAAATGCTTTTGGTTTCCAGAAAAGATTTTCCACATGAAGACGGGTTTGATGTTGTAAAAACCGTGCACGATTTTTTTACTTCCGTCATGAACTCTCCGAACGCATTTAAAAGCGCCAAAGCAATGAAAATAGCGCCTGTATATGGCGATAGTGACGTACTCGAACGCTATTTCGAATTTGATAAGGGCTATGCCTTACATTCGGGTTTGGCAGCGTATTACTTGCCACGTCTTAAAACAGCCTTAACAATTACAAACGATACTGAAGATTGCGATCCGGATTATTGCACCTATGTTTCTGCTATATCTGATGTGCCGAAGAAAGATTATCGTGAGGCAACCCGTATTGCAAAAATGGGGAAAGGCCTCATTCCTTTCCTGAAAGAAGCGATTAAAGGCGAAAATGATTTTTTGGTGATGAAAGCCGCCCACGCAATGGGGAGAATATGGCCACGCGAACCTGATATTTTAACAGAACCGCTGCTTGAGCTTTTAGATCATCCTAATGATGAAGTAAAAGAACAAGCCATTTATGCGCTATCCACGCAAAAGCCAGTGCAACCTAAAACCATAGACAGACTAATTCAATTGGCAGAAAGCGATCTTGTAGAAAGAGAAAGTTTCTCTGACGGAAGTCACGGCATGTCTCAAGATATAACTGTTCTTAGGCAAAGGCCGCTTAGTGAGTTTGCAGCATATCGTTTGGCAATCATAGACCAAGAGCGTGTTTTGCCTGCCTTATATGAACTTGCAAGTTCTGAAGATCAAAAAAAGCAAACTATTGGAATTAATGCTATTAGGCGATATCTTGCACGAGAAGTATATAAAATGACGACGGATATGCCAATTAACGAACAAAGCGGTGCAAGAGAAAATGGTTATAATTTTTCGCAAAGCGCAAGGGACGCGTTGCAGTTTCTTAAAGAAAATAAGACGAACTTTACAGAAGAGAATAAAAAGAATGTAGAGGGGGTTTTGACTTACCATCCGATTTCCGATGCTAAAATCACTAAGATTCCGATACATTACCCCTCAACGACTAAAAATATTGGTACAAAATCTCGAAAACAAGAAGTGTATGACTTACTTCATACATTCAATTTGAATTACAAGACGTGGGAATAACATTATTTCAAGAATTGAAGGCCTGCTCCCAGAGGGCTAAAACCTCAAATAAACGGTTCGAGGTGTCACCTGATACCTCCACCATTTTAATTGCTTGCAGGTTTATCTTACCATACATAAAATATATTCATGGGCTGATATACAGCTCTGTAGTCCGTGCCATATGAAAAGATAAAACATGAAAAATAAAAGCACTGAAAATCCAAGCGACATCATTAAGTCTGCCAGAATGGCATTTAAAGAGAAAAATTATCAAAAAGCGCTCGAACAATATAAATATTTTTTTAGAAACTCTATCCAAATTAATAAAGCTTATATTGGGGTAAGGCTATCTTACTGCTTAGACGAGTGGACAAGTTTAGCAAAAGTATACCCACCTGCTATGGACTCTTTAATTGAAGAGAAAAATAAAGCAGTAAATGATTTCATTGAAACTGGTGACGCTGTTAGTTTTAGAGATTATGCCGCTATATGCGAGTATTTAAACTCTTCTGAAGAAGCTGTGACGTTATTCAAAGAGATCCATAGTACCAATAGCGTGCTCTCAAAGAAAATATTCAGATCAGTTTTGGAGCCATTAGCTCGGAGTGCAGACTGGGCTATTTGTAGGGAATATTTAGGAGATGGAATAAAAAAGTACGAAAATATAATAGAACTATTCGACGAAATTACTAAACTAGCTAAAGAAAAGCTAGGTTTTGCGGGTAAAGGGGTTGAAAAGGATTCAATAGAAGAGACAAAAGAAGAATGCCTTTGGTTGTTGAACATACATTTTCATTCAAACGATAAAAGCGGATATAGAATATTATTAGAAAAGATGCAGACTGACTTTGGTTACAGAGGTTATAACGACCTCTATAATGAAATATTAAATGATGCACCTAAATGGTCTAACTCAGATGATTAAAGAATGCAAAACAAATACATGAAAAACACTTTGTTTTTCTAGGGTACGTCGTCACTTAGAAATCAGCCTTAAATC
>CAXBFT010000189.1:0-4437 GCA_963974945.1 uncultured Alphaproteobacteria bacterium | reverse complement strand
GAACACCTGCTCGCGTGACTTGTCCTGACTTTGTTGATTTCGCTCTTTGATCTGAGCCACCAGATATTCATTTTTAGCCAGGAGAACTTTGTAATCTTTTTCAGAGATGTTGCCTGCGTCATACTGCTCTTGAATGGCATCACGCTCTCCGTCCAGTGCTTCAAGCTGCCCTTCTATATACTTTTCTTCATTCATATCATTATCGGGCATACGCTCTCACCTTAAAAAAATCACTCACCCATTGCTTTATAAAACAAAGCAATGGGTCAAAAAGCAATCACTGATTAGTATTTAAGAAAATAAATCTGAATGAGAGCCCAAACGCACAAGTTCTAAAAGCTCTTCTTTTTCATCTACTTTATAGATTAAAAGCCAATCAGGCTCTATGTGACACTCCCGATAACCAGACCAATTACCCGATAAGAAATGATCTTTATTTTTAACAGGCAATTCCCGTCCTTCAATCAAGAGATTGAGGACAGTTCTAAGTTTATCCATCTTTTTTTGCTGTTTTTGTGCGCGTTTAACATCACGTTTAAACTTTGTAGAACGGATAACCTCATACATATTAGATGCCTAAATCTTCAAACAGCTCATCTTTAGACTTAAAACGCTTGCCTTTTCCACTTTCCAATTCAGCCATAGCTGCTAACGTATCAGCATTAGGCACTTTAATATCAAACGGAATGCCACGATGCAGCGCAACTTGCTTCAAGAACAAATTAATTGCTTGTGTAGGCTTTAGTCCCACTTGCTCAAAAACAGCATAAGCTTGCTTTTTCGCATCAGAATCTAATCTCAAACTTGTCGGTTCTGTCGTCATGATAAAATCTCCTTACACCACAAATGTATTACAAATGTAACTTTTTGTCAACTTATGCCGCTTCAGGTTCACCATATTCTTTCTTCAATATCCCGAATATTGAGTTGTGCAAGTGAAGCTCACCCTCTTTCGCGCGGTTAATCATCGCATTGAAGTAAGCACCGGTCTTTTGAACGGGTTTATGCTCTCTTTGCTGCGCTTGATCGGTCAGAAGCAAACAAATTGCTGCGCCAGTGCGGCCTAAAATGTTGCATGCCCTTGCCCATGAAGCCTGAGAAATCATCAGCTCACCCTTCATTTTGTAAGCTGCATCCACAAAATCATTCCAATTCATCGGACGGGCTTCCATCGGCATGTGATCCCTGAACTTTTCACTTGAAGCATTGAGAGCTTGTTTCAAAGTGATGTGCTGAAGACCTGTCTGAAGGATCAAAGCCTCTTCGTCTGTGAAGCTCCCATCTTCGTTTGAGCATGTTTCAGCTTGGTGATCAGTAACCTTTTGTAGCTCTACAGGTTCGTTACTAGCTTTTTGAAAGCTTCTGGGCGAAGCCATACTGTTTGTATCTAATTTATTAGATTGTTTTTTTATTGTAGAGTTATAGTGAATGACATCTTTGTCACTTCTGCATGACTTTTCTTTTGTTTCTTCTTCAATAAGTGTTGTGTTATCCACAACCTCATCATTAAGGATGCCTAGAGCTTCATTATAGAGCGCTTTATGCTCTGCAAGCAGTGTTCTCACGCTTTCTAAGCTCAAATGAGTGCGTATTTGGATGGCAAGTGGCTCATAAGACTTTTGAACTGAGAGAAGATCAGCAGTATAATCGCCCTGCCCGTCTAAGCTCAGAAGCTCCATCTCACACATAAGCGCTCTAATCTGGCCTCTGTAGTATGAGATTTGGCGTTTGGTTTCCATCCACGCGGCATCAATCATCTTCTTTTCTTGGTACTTCTCTTCTAGTGAGGTCTTTAAGTAAGCAAGGGGTGTAAGATCAACGCCGTAAGCAAACATAATGCGCCCCTGTGCATCACGCTTGCCGTAACGCTTATGATTACCGCTATCATGCCAGGTTAAAGCCCCTGCTTCGAACAAACTCTGTTCAAGGCGTTGGATTTGTCTTTCAGTGACTCCCATATCAAGAGCCGTCTTTGACAGTGATTGATAAATAATAGGTGAGCTGCCCTGCTCCCAATCACAATCTCTTGTGAATGCCATATAATAATCAAGCAGGTTAATCATGCGCGGTGTGAAGCCCGCTTTCTTACCCATGCGTTTAACAAGCAAGAGAAGATCATAACGGTTCACGTTTTCTTCTAATCCTGTGAAGTCCTCGACCTGCTCATAAGATTTACGATGTGAAGAAGAGCTTATACGCCCTCCCCTATTTATGCCCTTTTGGGTGCTCTGCTTTAGCTCTGCGATATTTAATAAAGTATTGCTCATATCTGTTTAAAAAGCTGACCCTCAAAACCATGTGAATAAGACGCAAAAAAGGGTTTGCAAAAGTCACTTTAGACTTGCATCCGATTCGGCTGAGCGGTACTATCTAATTAGGAATTAGGAGAGCTCCGCTCTTTTTAAAGAACCACTGTTAGCGCAGTGGTTTTTTTATTAGGCTTCTTAGATACTGTGCCTTCCCTCTTCTAAATTGATGAAATTGACGAAATGTCAGTAGAAAATCGAATCCTGTGGAAGGAATCGGTATAAAAAACATATCAAAAATACAATAAATACACAACTATTCAAATAAATACATCTTTGTGATCTGTAGTATTCTGTATTTTGTATTATATAAATGCTTTTATGGCAGTGACTTGAGCGGCAAAATACAAAGAATACAGAATACAGAATACTACATACGCTACAATACGATGCGTTTCTCACTTTGTAGTAAGTGTCCTCTATGTATTAAAATGTAGTGTGTTTTGTGTCCATCTTAAACAACCCAGGCTGTACGAAACTGTATTTGTCGTCTATATTTGTAGCCTGATACACTACAAAGGTAATAGCAATGCAAGTTTCCATTTCAAAAGCCCATACAATGACTGGAGTAGCTCGGTCAACAATATATAAAGATATTGACGATGGAAAACTGTCGTGCACAACAAGCGCACGAGGGAAAAAAACAATAATGGTATCTGAGTTGCAGCGGGTTTACGGCGAGATTAAGCTTGATGATAAAAACGATGATAAAAACAAAGCGGGTATAAAAAAAAATGTGTCTTCAAATGTAGTGAGTGAAGAAAAACGTATCCAAACTACAAAACCATCCGATACAAACCAAATTGCCGTACTACAAGAACGAATTGAATCGTTAACTTTGAGGATGCAAAATAAAGAAGAGTTCATTGATGATTTAAAGGAAGAGAGAAAAAACAATAGGGCAATGTTTGAAGAACAAATTGATAGCCTGAAAGAAGCACTTGGAAAAGCACAAGATGGATATAATCAGGTAACCAAACTTCTAGAACATAACTCTCTAACACAAGAAAAACCGAATGATGATTGGAAAGACTCAATTAAAGCTCTGGAAGAAAAAATAGCCAATCAAGAAAAAGAAAACAAAGAAAAGTCTGAAACCGAGGCAAAACAAAAAGAGTTGCTATTAACCGAAAAGAACGACCTAAGCAAAGCAAATAAGATATATGCGGGCTTAGCATTAATTGCGATTTTAGGTGTGATTGTGACAGTGGTAATACAATCCGGCTTAATAAAAATATCGTTCTAAAAATCGTTTACATCAAATAACAGGGCAGGGGGCTTTTGCCCCCTTCAATTTTTCGGGGCGATTTTTAGGCCTTCAGCATCGCCACAATCTGAATAACTTGCTCAATGGATAATCTGTTCAGATTTAAGTTTATGTCACCACTCGACCAAATCTCAGCCGTGCCATTTTCAAAGTAAATTGTTTTACGGGCGCGGCTATGATCTGCAATGCGTCCTTGCGATACCGTAACAATAGATTGAGCAATCAAATTCAAATGCGCTTCTTTTTCTTGCTCTTCATCGTAACGGAGTAGGGCGGCTTCATACGCTTTTAGATAATGAGGGATCAAACGGCGCTTGATGTCGGCTGCAATGTCTTTTGCTGACCGCGTGGCACTGACGCCAATATCTTTATAATCTTCGTGCCACGCACGGCATTTTTGGCGCGGAAAACTCCCCCCAATTTTGAAGCGCTCTTTTTCTACCCTGAAATATAAACCGCGCCCGCATCCGTCTATAATTTCAAATCGCCATTGTGAAGGTTCGCCAAGCCGTGAATATTTCCACGGCTTGCCAAGATAAAGGGCAATCTCTTCGACTTTTGCCTGCGGGCTCATGCTGCCCCCCGTGCAATCAAGTTGCTATTTCTGTTAGGTCTTTTTGATCCGTATTTCTCGCGTATATCATCAAGGCTTTTCGTGCCTTTAGAGCGGCTCGAAAATTCTTCAGGTCTAAAATACCATGCTTTCTTTTTAGCTGCCCATTTAAAGCCTGCCTCTTTGAGCGTGTCTTTATGCTCACGGGTTTCACCTGTTACCCATACCCATGAACCGCAAATCTCAATCACCAGAGTAGGGGCCGGAAATCGTATTTAAAGCATCATTCAAAAGGTCGCCATAGTCAGTCT
>CAXBFT010000188.1:0-4439 GCA_963974945.1 uncultured Alphaproteobacteria bacterium | reverse complement strand
TGATAAAAAGAAAATATACAAACCAAGACCCGTCAGTGGTTTCCCCGAATGGCTTCCTGAGGAGCGCCGCGCCGAACAGGCATGGTTCGACCAAATTCGCCGCGTTTTCGAAAGCTATGGCTTTTGCAATATCGAAACGCCAAGTGTTGAGGAATTGGATGCAATCAACGCCAAGGGCGGCGACGGTCAGGCCGACGCGGATAAGGAAATCTATGTCATTGAACGCCTGCATAAGGAAGAAGGCGATAAGGAAGCCCGTTTGGCGCTCCACTTCGATCAAACCGTTCCGCTTGCGCGCTATACCGCGCAACATTTTAATGAGCTTGTCTTTCCGTTTAAAAGATACCAGATGCAGCGCGTCTGGCGCGGCGAACGCCCGCAAGCAGGCCGCTTTCGTGAATTTTACCAATGCGATATTGACGTAATCAACGTCGATTCCCTGCCCCTGCACTTCGACGCAGAAATGCCCGCCATTATGTGGGAGATTTTGAGTTCTTTGCCGGGGATGGAGAATGAGAAAATCCAGATACGGGTGAGCAATCGTAAAATTTTGATTGGGCTTCTTGATGCTCTTGGTATAAAAAATATCGTCGATGTTACCCGCATCATCGATAAAATAGCCAAGATTACACCTGAACAATATAAAAACCTGATGCAAGAACACGGCGTTTCACAAGATGCCTTTGATAAAATACAGTCTCTGGTTCAGTGCAAAAACCTTAAAGATCTAAAACCTGAAGGTAAACTCATGGAAGAAGGCATCGAAGAGCTTTCCTTCGTAATGGATCAACTCTCCCATTTACCTGAGGGTGCGGTTGTGGCGGATTTGTCGATTGTACGCGGCCTTGATTATTATACGGGAACCGTTTACGAGACTGTTTTTATTGAAGACCCGAATTATGGTTCGATTTGCTCGGGTGGGCGTTATGACGATTTAGCCGGCAATTATATCAATAAACACCTTCCGGGCGTTGGAATTTCCATTGGCTTTTCCCGCCTGTTCGACCGCATCCGCTTAAAAGGCAATTTGCCGAAAATGGGCGTATCACCCGCGGCCTTCCTTGTCGTTGCGGAAGATGAGGAACAGCTTAAAACTATGATGACAACCTCAAACGCCCTGCGCGCCGCGGGTCACAATGTGGAGACATGGCACAGAGCAGAAAATAAACTCAAGCGCCCCCTTGCCTATGCAGAGAAAAAAGGGATACGCTATCTTTGGCTTCTGCCCAATGCAGAGCGTCAAGCACATGAAATCAAAGACATGGTGGAGCGCAAGCAAAACCCGACAACGATTGAGGAATGGACGGCGACATGATTAAAAACTTTCTTTTGGCATCCCTTTGCACATTATCTATTTGCTCCTCCGCATTTGCGCAAGAGACCAAAACAAAGCTTGATACGCCCGAATATTCCCCCGATTTTTGTGAATTCACGGCAACCTTCCCCGAAGAGCCATATAAAACGCATAAATGCGAAGGCGATGATAAAAGCACGTGCTATGACCTCATCTCATTCACAAAAGTTTTTGATCTGTCTGCAACGCTTAGTGTTGAAATTATTTGTAACCCCTCTACAACTGCAATGTATAAGGAATTCACCCCTGAAGTCATGGAAACAACCGTTCGTGCCATGACCAAAGACAGCGTCTTAGAAGCCTATGAGGTCAGATCCCGTCAGGATGAGCAATACCGCCAAGCGGGCTTATTAGGGCGCGGTAAAAAGGGTTTGGATGAAACAATCTACATCGCCCAACTTTGGATTGCCCAAGGCTCTATCATGTCTGTAGAAGCAGAAATCAGCGGCGACCAAATACCCGAGGCCGATAAAATGTTCGCCGATATTCTAAGCAGTATAGGCTATACCGCGGATATTAAGAAAAACAAGGACGATACAAAAGAAGGCGAGACTAAAGACAAAAAAGAAACAATAAACGAATAATCTTTTTAAGCGCTTTGCCCTGCAATATTTTGGATTTTTTCAACCATCGCAAAGAAACCACTGCGGCGATTGGCGCTTAGATGCGTATCAAGGCCAATTTCTTTAAACGCGGCATCAATATCAATCGTACCAATCTCTGAAAGCGTTTTACCCTGATAGGCGGCAACCAAAATGGCAACCAAGCCGCGCACAATATGGGCATCACTATCGGCCTGAAAATGCAGCACATCATTCGAAATTTCAGGCACCAACCATACGCGAGATGTGCAACCACGCACTAAAGATTCATCCGTTTTTAATGCCGAATCCATATGCGGCAAAGCCCGACCCAAATCAATCAAATAGCGATAACGCTCCTCCCAATCATCAAAAAGAGAGAAATTCTCAACAACATCGTCAATCGAATGCATATCCACAGGCAACCATCCCTTAATTTATTGTGCCTTTGTTATGGTTTACATCCCCGATAACTTCAAGAATAAAATAAAAATGAAAGATTTTCTGAACAAAAATCATAAAAGCACGATATAGGGGCTTGCGCAGAGACGCGCTACTTGGCAGATTAGAGATACAAAGATTCATAAAAGGATAGAAAGCCTTACATCATGAGTAAATCATCAGATTCAAAAAATACACTTTACTGTTCCTTCTGCGGGAAGAGCCAGCATGAAGTGCGTAAACTTATTGCAGGGCCAAATGTATTTATTTGTAATGAATGCGTTGAACTTTGCATGGATATTATTCGTGAGGAAGACAAAACACAGCTTGTTCGAACAGGTGACGGCGTTCCTGCCCCTAGCGAGATTAAAAAGGTTCTTGATGACTATGTTATCGGTCAAGAAGGTGCAAAGCGCGTTTTGGCGGTGGCAGTTCATAACCACTATAAGCGTCTTGAGCATGGCGGCGGCGCGGGTGCAGAAGTTGAATTGGCAAAATCAAACATACTTCTTGTCGGCCCGACAGGTTGCGGTAAAACGCTTTTGGCACAAACACTTGCGCGCATACTTGATGTTCCCTTCACCATGGCAGATGCCACAACATTGACCGAAGCCGGTTATGTTGGCGAGGATGTTGAGAATATCGTTCTGAAATTACTTCAAGCCTCCGATTACAATGTTGAGCGCGCACAAAAAGGTATTGTCTATATTGACGAGATTGACAAAATTTCACGTAAATCTGACAATCCATCAATTACGCGTGACGTATCCGGTGAAGGCGTGCAGCAAGCATTGCTTAAACTTATGGAAGGTACAGTTGCCTCTGTTCCTCCACAAGGTGGACGTAAACATCCACAGCAGGAATTCTTGCAAGTTGATACATCCAACATCCTGTTTATTTGCGGTGGCGCATTTGCCGGCCTTGATAAAGTGATCGCAGAGCGCGGCAAAGGAACATCCATTGGGTTTGGCGCAGAAGTCAAAGGCCCGGAAGAGCGCGGTGTTGGCGAATTGCTAAAAGACCTTCAGCCGGAAGACCTTCACCGTTACGGCTTAATCCCTGAATTTATCGGACGTTTGCCGGTTATTGCAACACTTGAAGATCTCGATATTGATGCATTGGTTCAAATCCTGACCCAACCGAAAAATGCACTTGTTAAACAGTATCAAAAACTTTTTGATCTTGAAGATACATTGCTTACATTTACCGATGATGCCTTAACCGCAATTGCAAAAAAAGCTGTTGCACGTAAATCTGGTGCGCGTGGCCTAAGATCAATTATCGAAGAACTTCTTCTGGATACAATGTATGAAGTTCCGGATATGGATGATGTTGTTGAGGTTATCGTTGAGGAGGATACTGTTGAAAAAAGTCAGCAGCCAACTTATAAAAAATCAAAGAACAAGAAAAAGAAGGCTAAAGAATCATCTATGCTGAAAGAGGCAGAAGCATCAGAAAAAAATGATGACGATGAATCTGATGCTGATAAAGAAGCCAGCTAAATTGCTATATGCTTTTGAGAGCAGCGATGAATATTAAAAATCAACAAACAACGGCTTTTGAAAAATATGCCGTTGTTTTTTTATGCGCAATTCTTCTTGCTCCATGGCTGTATATCCAACCAAAAATGTCTATAAACAGTGATAGTGCATGGCTTTATCTTTGCGCTGAGCATATTCTATCCGGAAATTCACTCATACAAAGCTGCTTTGACCCTAATCCCCCTATGAGCATGATGATCTATATGCCAATGGTTATGATCTCACACCTCACGGGAATGGAAAATTATATCACCATCATAATCACAAGCTCCCTCCTCATCCTTTTTGGCTTATACACAACCAATGAAACCTTAAAAGATCATGATTACTTAACAAAAAATGATCGTATCTGCATGGTTTTTGCGTATTTATGCACCATCACCATCATAACATCCCTTAATTTTTCAGAGCGCGAGCATTACATCGCAATTCTAAGCCTCCCCTATATCATCAATGGATTATCAATCACCAAGGGAAAGCAGAGCGATAAAATACTCACTATCGCTCTGTCTGTTTTAGCGG
>CAXBFT010000187.1:0-4441 GCA_963974945.1 uncultured Alphaproteobacteria bacterium | reverse complement strand
CGCTCATCGGCCTTACTGGAAACGATACACTTTATGGCGGTGCGGGGAGCGATACCTATTTCCATAGTCTTGGCGATGGGAATGACAATATTTATGACGATGCTGGCGTGGCGGATGTTATTGAATTTGGCGCGGGTATTACCGCAGATGATGTTCGTCTTTGGAACGCAAATAATGGTGATTTGTATCTGTATCTTGGGTCCAATTACATCAAGGTGAATGATCATTTTGATGGGACAGGTGAAGAAATAGAAACGGCTCTGTTTGCCGATAGCACAACGCTTGATCTTGTTAACAATCTGACTTTTACCGGCTCTTCAAACAGTGAATATGTTTATGGTTTGGCGGATGACAATACGTTGATTGGTCTTACTGGAAACGATACGCTTTACGGTGGAACTGGAAATGATACATATCTCTACAATATCGGAGATGGCAATGATAAAATTTATGACGATGCTGGCGTGGCGGATGTTATTGAATTTGGCGCGGGTATTACCGCAGATGATGTTCGTCTTTGGAACGCAAATAATGGTGATTTGTATCTGTATCTTGGGTCCAATTACATCAAGGTGAATGATCATTTTGATGGGACAGGTGAAGAAATAGAAACGGCTCTGTTTGCCGATAGCACAACGCTTGATCTTGTTAACAATCTGACTTTTACCGGAACATCATATAACGAATACGTCTATGGTACCGGGAATGCTGATACGCTCAACGGATTGGCTGGGAATGACCGACTATATGGTTATGGTGACGGTGATACCCTCTATGGCGATGCCGGAAATGACTATTTATACGGTGGTTTTGGTGATGATACGCTTTATGGAGGAGACGGCGGCGATTACCTCTATGGAGAAGGTGGAGCGGATAATTTCGTTTTTGAAAGTGCATCAGCATTCAATAACAGCGATATTATTCAAGACTTTAATGCTGGTGACGGCGACGCTCTCGATATATCAGATTTGCTGATAGAGTATGATCCTTTGACAGATGCTATTACTGACTTTGTGCACATTACATCGAACGGTACGAATTCGTTCCTCAGAGTAGATGCGGATGGCGGCGCTAACAATTTTATCCAAATTGCTCAACTCAGTAACGTGACGGGTTTAAGCGACGAAGAAGCATTAGAAACGAGTGGGAATTTGATTACCGCATAACTTAAACAGCGCTCAAAGCGTAAAATAGGCTTGTGCATCACATATGTTCGCTTGTTTAACATACATCAAAAATTAATCTCGGATGAAATTTGCTTTTGCACAAATGTAATAGTTCCGGCAATCCTAAGTATGTGTATTTTTCCTTTGGCATAAGTCACACAAGGAAAACTGATAAGAATTTCTAATACGTGAATTCAAAAATGCCGCGAAAGAAACCCAGGCAGAGAAAACCCTCTGTCGAGCACAACCACCTGACGGTAGAGGTTGTAAGCTATGAAGCGGATGTAAGTGCAGGCGTGAACTACGATGCCTATGATCCACATCATGCTTTGCTTCTCGATGAATGCGACCCGGTTTACCAATTCTCTACGCACGTGATGATCAAGGGTATTACGACCGCACCAAAGTCCCGCGAAGGAAACGCATTCGAACTTCAGATTCTAAGTGAGGCACGACCTTCCAGCAACTTGGACTTAATGCTCAAAGATATTCATAAGCGCAATGAATATGAAGCTCCGGAATACAGGCCCTATCGCGGGAAACAGATACCTGTTTATGATCCACCAAACGGTGTTGGTCTGATTGACAAGGTTCGCGGAAAAGACGCTTGGACATCGTGGATATTTGTCAAGCCGGGCTTTGTATCTGATGCGCTCAGACTGCTTGCACTGGATAAACAGCTTTACCTCTCAGTCCATGAACGCAAAGAGGGGCGCAGCCGGTGGGTGCAAAATGTATCCATTCAGACCGAAGCCCCAGAAGCAGAAGAAGGCTAGCACTCAATCGGCATGTGAGCCTGACGAAACTCTCCATGGCGAGGGAGACATTAACCCAGCTTCGCGAAGGTCTTTAATCGCCTGCTACACTTCGACTTCTGTTGAAAAGATGAGTGAGTGGTGATTTGCCGCTAGAAAGCTGGCCAGAACAACAGTCAATGTAAATGCGCCTAACTTCCTCATCCTGACCTCCCTCTGATAAACCAACACCAAATCTGTGGATGAACCTTAATCAGATAAGCCCTGCCCGGCTCATGCTTTGCTCTTGATGCTATCATAGGTACCGATGGCCAAACGAGCAAAAGGCAAACGGATAGCGCTCACCCCTGAGCGATTAGATAGAATCCTGCAGGAAAAGCAGCGGACGCAGGTCGGCTCGATTGCACTGTTAAAAGCAGCTTCCGATATTCCCAGAGGCCTAAGCCCCCATATGATCGAAAGATGGCTTAGCGGCGGAACGAAAACAGCGCTGAAACACCACTATGATTTTGTGATTAATGCTTATCAATCTCTATCCGACAACTGCCAAAACACGCGCCGCCCAATAAAAGGAACAGTCGGACGCATTAAAGTTACCGATGAAATGCGACAGCAGGTGGCGCAAATTCATAACTCCATGCCCGCAAATTATCTAAATTCTGCCCCCGAAAAATTCACACTTGTTCAGATGTGCCATCTCATTAATGGTAGAAACAAAACCATTCCCGTTGCCATATGGGGTTTTCTGCAGGAGATCAAAGCAAACGCTGTGAGCGCGCCTAATCGTTGCGGTCCTGAGACATTGGGGCAAAGCGCCATCTACCAAACAAAAGAGGATTTTCCCCTCACACCGTCTCTGCGGTCAAAACGGAATTATAAACTCCGCCACGTTCCCGGCACTGAATATGTTGAGATTACCGATGCGATCTATGAGACGCTGCACGCTGAACTCCGTAGAACGCGCGTTACTCCCAATACGCTTCTGAAACACGGCGATGATGCCCCGCGCGGGTTGCAGATACACACTGTTTCGAACTGGTTCAGTGGCAAAATACTCTCCGCAGAAAAGCATTATCTTGAATACATTCTGAAGTGTTATGCCGATCTCCCCGATGCACCAACTCCAGAGAGCTAAGTATCTAAAATTTTAGATAAATTGTATCAAAACTTTCCATAATATTAAAAGTTTTCCACCATAATAAGCATGCAAGACGAAAAACACTTAAAGACATTGATTACCTCAATGATCTTAAAGAGTTAAATAAAATACAGCCACAATGAATAAAAAGACAATTTAGGGCTGAAAAACAAGAATTGCGTGTGAAATGGGGAGAGCGAGATGGCTCTGGGAGAATTTAAAGAAAACATGTTCGATATCACCGGCGGTGAGGCCGGGAATGCCCGCATGTTGGCATCGATTGGGGATGCTCATGATGGCTACCTAAAATCTGGCTTCTCGCTAGCGCAAAGTTTCGCACAGGCACGGGATGCCACCAAAGAGAAAACCCGTAAATCGACAATAGACTGGCTCACTCTTCTGAATGAAATTCAGGCAGGAATTGATGCTCTGGAGCAGCCGTTTAAGGAAGAGTTTGGTGAGAACTATATTGATACGATGGCGCAGCGCTTCTTGAGTGAAGAAGAGTACAGTTCTGTAGAAACGGCGGCTGAGCGTGAACAGCTACTCTACGAAAAATATTTGGAAAATGGGGAAATCAAGGAAGGGTTTGAAAATAGTGCTGACGCCCAATGGATCAAGCAACTGTATGATGCCCGACTGCAAATCAACAAAGGCCACGAACTGCAACAAAAACTCACGAAAGCTCATGCGGAATATGGTGAAGATATTCCTGAGCAGATTGTTTCAGAAGTGCGATCAGAACTTGAACAAAGTGGCTTAGCTTCAATAGTTAGTTTTGACGAGCAAACGAATGGTGAAACATCTTATAAGATTGCTACGCAAGCCGTAGACCAAAACCATACAACTGAGGTTGGGGAATTAGGGAACCCAAATACCTTGAAATTTTAGCAAGTTAATCAAGTGCAGCAGTATTTGGGCTGACATCAGTATTTAGAGAACTAAACTGCCGTTTGTAAAATAGGTGCTGCCCCACAAGATCGGTCAAAGAGCTTGCCGCTTCCTGCGGTGGCATAGGGCCTTCAACAGTATGGCCATTGTAAAACGCCAATGAAAAACCTGGCTTACTAATTGTGCCGATGAAATACTGAGATTCTGCACCGCGTTCCGCTATTTTTTGCTGAAAGAGTTGACCTAACTGCTCTGGGTCGGCGGCACCTTCATAGGTTCCATAGCCGATAACGATACCTAATCCACCTGTTTCTTCAACATATTTTAAAGCGGCTCTTTGTGCCTCAAGCGCATTTTCATGAACTACAGATGTAGCAACAGCAGGGACAACCTGAACGGACCTGGTTTCATCTGCAAAGCTGTATGAGAGGGGCGCCATGGCGGCTATGGCCGTCATGCCCATGGCAGCGGCAGTGTTTGTAAATCCTTTT
>CAXBFT010000186.1:0-4448 GCA_963974945.1 uncultured Alphaproteobacteria bacterium | reverse complement strand
GGCATTTCGCCATCACCGGAATAGAGGAAACCTGCATAATCTCTTCGATCAGTTCGGGTGGGCTCATGCGCGCAACACCACCAGCTTTACGAATATCAGAAGGAACACGTTCCAACGCCATCACGGCAATTGCACCGGCTTGCTCCGCTATTTTCGCTTGATCGGCGGTTACAACATCCATAATCACCCCACCTTTAAGCATTTCAGCAAGGCCGGTTTTGATGTTGATGGTATTGTTAGAAGATGAATTGTTGCTCATTCCCATTAATCCTTAGATAAATTTTATGTTTAGGGCGGTATTTATACATATAAATATTAGGAATGCAAAGGAAACTAAAAAATTTGCAATACGGTCATGTTTTCCTTAATATATTATACAGAGTTAATTATCTGATAGAGATATAATGAACAAAAATAAGAATGCAGACACATTAAAAAAATTATCCTCGGAATGGCCACAAATTCAATTGAGTGACAGCATTCATGGTGTCATATCAGATAAATTTTCACCTGATTCTAATGCCATTCTTTTTCCTGAAAAATTAGAAGGTGATTTTGACGGGTTAACAGCGCATTTTATAGAAAGTTTTCAACTCAAAGACACCGATTCTATACAAATACCTACCTATAATCTTGAGCACACATCTTTAGATGAAACATTACATCCGCTGATCAGAAAAGCCGCAAAAAATTTTCATGATGCCATTACTTATATTTCTGAAAATGGAAAAGGCGCAGACATCTCAAAACTTTGTCTTCAAGGGAAGAAATATGAAAACGATGAACAACATTGGCACACTGATGGGTATATAGGAAAAAGACGCATAGGAATTAGAGTATCAGGCCCCGAAACAGAAATTGCTCATATTGAAGATGTAACCAAACTTGATATTAACAAACTAGGACATGGTGAAACTGTCGACGATCCGCGCATAACAACATATGGTCTTGGCACTATCTGGGCGAATAAACCAGGTGATTCAAGAACAATCCTGCAAACGATCCTGCCGCAATTCTTTAAACCGGAAGAAGCAATTGATGCCGTCATGCATCGCAAAGCAAAACCCAATGGAAAACCCGGGCTGATTTACACAACGAACCTGGATCTATAAACTAAACCACAGATCCAAAAACATTCGAACATAATATTGACACATTAAACAATGTTATGTAAAAGTTTATAATGAAAATTTCTTTTTGTACAACATGCATGGGTAGGGCAGAGCATCTTCAGCAAACTCTGCCCCAAAATATCAGAGATAATCCACCCTCCAAAGACGTGGATATTGAATTTGTTGTGCTAAATTATAACTCAAAAGATGGCTTGCATGATTGGATTACCCAAGACCCCGAAATGCAGCAACACATGAAATCAGGTTTATTACGTTACGGGAAAACTTCGGACCCGGAATTCTTTCATATGTCCCACGCCAAAAACATGGCACACAGAATGGCAACGGGTGATGTGCTTTGCAATTTAGATGCCGATAACTTTACAGGCAAAGACTTTGCCGGATTTTTATATACGCAATTTCAAAATGACCCAAATATCATCATCAACCCCTCAAACGAAGTGAGTAAACTCTTTGATATAGATAATCGTGGTTTTTTTGGCCGCATTGCAATATCAAAAGATAATTTTTATGATTTACATGGATATGATGAAACATTCTCTGGATGGGGGGATGAAGATACGGATTTTATGTATAGAGCAAAAGGATCTGGGCTAAGACATATTCGTATAAATTCCCTATCATATCTAAAGGTTATCTCACATTCAGATGAAGATCGCGTAAAAAATATGACAGATGCGGGGCATGTCACAGAAGAAGTTAACAAAATTGAGCAGAAAAAGCATAATACCCCACTAATATCCAGAGCCTTCAATAAATTGAAAGTATTGGCGCTTCCGACACAAGCAAATTCAGATGGAAAATTTGGTATGGGGAAAATTACGTTAAATGATGATATCAGCTTTAACCTTACCCCCATCACAACGCCCAAATACTCTGTTTTCAATATATGCGCAAAAGGTTTACCGGAGCTTATTAGGGGACGGATCATTCCGCGTATTGCAGAAGACACCCAAGATCATTATGATCATTCATAACATACATCAATCAGGTACTTACCTTGACAAACTTTGACACAGTTATTATCGGCGCGGGCGCTGCGGGACTTATGTGCGCTTGGCAAACGGGTTTGCGTGGACGTAGCGTTTGCATTATTGAGCATACACAAAAAATAGCAGAAAAAATCCGCATTTCAGGTGGAGGACGTTGTAATTTTACAAATATGTATTGCTCCCCCGATAATTTTCTATCGCAAAATCCGCATTTTTGTAAATCTGCTCTGGCACGGTTTACGCCATATGATTTCATCGACATGATGGATGCGCATGGCATTGATTACCATGAAAAGCCTTATGAAGAAAAAACAGGCAATGAAAATGCCCGCGGCCAGATGTTTTGCGACCATAGCGCAGGAGATATTATCGACATGCTGCGCAAGGGGTGTGAAGATACGGGCGTAACATTTTATTTAGGCACAAAGGTCTATGATGTAGCCAAGAATAGTGATGTGTTTGATTTGGAAACAGATCGCGGCACGATCTCTTGCGATAAATTAGTCATTGCCTCAGGCGGGCTGTCCATCCCTAAAATTGGTGCTAGCAATTTTGGTTATGAGCTTGCCAAAAGTTTTGGCCTTAATATTATTACGCCGCGCGCAGCTCTTGTGCCGCTCACCTTTGAACAAAACCTTTTATCCCAAACCAAAGAATTTTCAGGCATATCAATGGATGCCTATGTCACCTGTGCGGGCGCATCCTTCCGCGAGGGCCTGCTTTTTACGCATCGCGGCCTTTCCGGCCCTTCTATTTTACAAATATCATCTTATTGGAATGAGGGAAAAGACATCACCATCAATATGGCCCCTGAAAAAGACATATTCACCCATTTACAGCATGCGCGCGATACCCGCCCGAAACAAATGATTCGCACAATTTTATCAGAAATTATGCCTGCGCGCCTTATTCCCCTTATTTTGGATAACATCAAGGACGATACCCGCATCGCAGATATGTCCAATGTGTCATTACAGACCATTGCAACGCTCATAAATACATGGGCCATAACCCCCAAAGGCACAGAAGGATACAGAACTGCAGAGGTCACATTAGGCGGTGTTGACACAAAGGGAATTTCATCTAAAACCTTTGAATCTCACAAAGTAAAAGGGCTTCACTTTATTGGTGAAACCCTTGATGTTACTGGCCATCTTGGTGGACATAATTTTCAATGGGCATGGGCTTCGGGCTGGTGTTGCGCCCAAAACCTTTAATTTATGCTACAGATAATTCACCAAGCTTAGATCCCGCGTGATGGCGGTAACGCTATAAGATGCCTCAAGCTGCGTTTGCAAAGTTGTCAGGCGCACCGCCGCCTCATTCGTATCAACATCTTCAACACTGCTTATTGTATTTTGCAATAATTCACGTTGATCAATATGCGATTCTTTTGTTTCACTCATCTGTACGCGTACGGTTTCAACACGAAAACGGATTTTATCAATTTGATCGATTGAATCATTCACAAGGGTCGATAGCTGCGTAAATAATTGATAGAAATTATCCTGCTGCTCCACCGCCGTTGCTCCGGGCGCACCCTTTGCATCAGGGATACCCGGATAGTTCCCATCCTCATACACATCAACAATTGGCGGAAGATTTTCATTCTTCATCACCGCCAAAGCCACCATCACATTGCGAAGGCTTCGCTCATTCGCCAATGTCGTATATTCAAATTCAGAGTTTTCATCGGCGCGCACAAACACATCACCCGCGGTCCCGCCGCTTAAGGTTGGTGAAAATCCGATTGTTGAATCGGTAATGGCATTTGAATTCCCATTAAGCGCAGTACCGTCCATAATATCAGCTATTAACTCATCCGTGGTGATATTTCCGGCTTTCCAATCGGTCAAAAGCGTATTAACCGCCGCATCCAATGTGCCTGTATCATTTAACGGCTTTTCCGATCCTGCTGCACCTGCGAATAAGTAACGATCACCCTCTTTGGCATTTAAAAGCTCACCCAGAAAGGAATAAAGATTTTCCGCGTGGTTAATAACCGCCTGAAAATCAGGATCCATTTGCGCCGAAGTATTGCCCATAGCAATCTCTTCGATTTCCGCTGTCAACGGATCATCATATAAAACCTTGTCACCGGCTTGGTGGTCCCCCTCTTGAATAAAACCAACCATCGTATCGGAGAAATTTCGTGATTGCTGTTGAAATTCCTCTATTGCGGTCAAGGATAAGCTTAACGTTGTATCTGCACTGGTTATATTATTGATATAAACAGAAATAGAGCTTAGCGTTGTCCGCGATCGAACAGAAGTCAGTGCATCCGTACCTAACCCCGCGTAAGATTGTGTTTTCTTTCCCGTAG
>CAXBFT010000185.1:0-4487 GCA_963974945.1 uncultured Alphaproteobacteria bacterium | reverse complement strand
CGCGCAAATCAATGAACATACCATTATTACGCATCGCATGAATACGCCCCGCAACCACAACCACATCATCGGTTTCGCCGCCATCTTCAAGCTCGGCATATTTCGTTTGTATATCACCGGCCATATGCTCACGCCCGAAAACATGGGGGTATGCAGGCAAACCAAGCTCACCCAAAGCCTTTAACTTATTCTCTTTTGACTCACGAGAGGTTGGAGCTTCGGTTTTCTTTTGGTTTTGCTTTGGTTGATTCATGGCTTTTTCTTAAGTTATCTGGTGAATATTATAAATTTTATAGGGATTTAGTTACTCTGGTTACTACAAAAAATCAAACATTTTATATGATTAGGGTCGGAACAGCCTCGACTTCTATAAATATTGTTCGACACCATCCTCAAGCAAGGCCACAAGCTCTGCATCCATATATTCATAGTCATCGGGTATATTTAAAACAATCAATTTTTTATGAACAAGCAGACTGTTAAAATCTGCCTGTAGGCGTTGCCTGTGCTTATTTTCCATGACAAATATTAGATCAGCCCATTCAATATCTTTGAATGAAACGGTTTTTTTAGCTCTACGACTAACCCCTGCAGACCTTACACATACGCGCGGATCTCGGCCAAAGACCGTTTCTGCGGTTGGGCTGCGCCATTGATTTTTACTGCATATAAACAATATATTTTGTGTCATGCACAAAGTTTAAACAACTTTGGCACAAATAAACAATCTATTTTAGCTTGCCACTGCCCTGCTTACCATGATCGTAAGGGCAAGCCTGCGCATCGGTATGATATGTAGCCATATCAAATGTTTCGAAATAATCATCAAGATAATGCTTTAATTTTTCAGGATGATTTTGTGCCTGTTCCTCTTTATTATATTGCGTGTTCTGATTCATCATTACGCCCTCACTTAAATGATAATGATTATCAATTTCATCTAAATATAGTCGTGAGTCAAGCCCTATATAAATTAGCTTTTTATACGCTTAATCTTCAATTTTTATAAAATTTAGATAAAATTTTAAGTAAATTTTAAATAAGATGATGCTAAAGTAGAAGAATAAGAGGGTATTTCTTATTGAAGTGTGGGGGCATATTTCTCAAGAATTTTACCAATAACCATAAAAATGAGTAGAGTAAATGCTTCATATAGAAAATGCACGACCATCATCAAAACAAATCCTATTAAATATAGAAGCGTTCGAGCATTTTTGCATGGGAAACAGACAATTTAGCCCTTCTAAATTTCGCGAGATTAACGAAGAACTGAGTATTGGCGCAGTCCTCCTTCTTGGAAAACATCGTTTTTTACGCCATGCAGAGGGCAAACGCCTGATGTGGCGTGGGCTTGATAATACAGAGCATGACCTTGGCTATATCCATAATGCAAAAGTTATGCGCGACTACCCTGGATTTCATGCGAAAAGATCACTGTCTTTGGGCAATAATCTGGTAGTTGAGAGCAAAATTATTCCCATTACAAATGGCCGCGGAAATGTATCCGTTGTCACGTTGGAAGATGGCAGCATCGGCGTCGGCCCGAATTATCGTATCGCCCTGCGAAATGCGGCGCTCAAAATGCATCTGAGCCCGCGGTTTAACATGATGAGCCTTAACGATATTTGGGGACGTGTGTGGGGAAACGCGTAAAAGCGCGCACCAACCCTTTTTAATTTTTTGATATAAAATAGCGACACCTCCCCCCTTGTGAAACACGCGCAAAAACTTTACCCTGCACCGAAATTAAGAATACAGGGCGAAGAACAACATGGCACAGGACACAATAACGCAAGACTCACTGCTTACGCAGACAGAAACTCTATGGACAGAGGTTTTAAGCGTTTGGCATAATGGTTTTATGGGCGTGAATATCGGATCGCTTATTGTTGCCGTTCTTATTTTTGGTGCGTTTCTTATTCTGCGCGGCGTTTTCAGTAAATATGTCCTAAGCGCTCTGCATCGTTGGAGTTCCTCATCAAAAACGGATGTAGACGATAAAATTGTTGATGCCCTTATACCGCCAATACGTTTTATTCCCGTTATCCTTGGTGTGTTCTTTGCCACGCAAGCCCTGCACCTTGAAGGCGGCTTGGCTGTTTTTGCTGCTCAGGCCATAAAATCAATGATTGCCTTTGATATATTTTGGGGCATTCATCGCAGCATCGAACCGCTACGCATTATATCAAAGAAATTAGAGGACCTGTTGACCCCCATGATGATGTCATGGATTTTCAAGGTTCTAAAAGTTGTGATCGTCTTTATTGGCGCGGCGGTAATTCTTGAAATTTGGGGCATAGCGATCGGCCCGTTACTTGCCGGTCTTGGTTTATTTGGCGCCGCGGTGGCCTTGGGCGCGCAAGATTTATTCAAAAACCTGATTGGTGGCCTGACCGTGATTGCAGAGAAGCGTTTTTATCCCGGCGATTGGATTCAGGTTGATGGCATTGTGGAAGGAACGGTTGAGGAAATTGGCTTTCGCTCTACCCGTGTGCGTCGTTTTGACAAAGCGCCTGTTTATGTTCCTAACTCTGCCCTGTCCGATGCCGTGGTTACCAATTTTTCCCGCATGACAAATCGCCGTATTTTTTGGACGATTGGCGTGGAATACAAAACCACAAAAGAACAACTTGAAATTGTTCGTGACGGGATTGCGGACTATCTTAAGAATGCAAAAGATATAGAACAGCCGCCCCGCGTACCGCAATTTGTACGCATAGACAGCTTTAACGCATCATCCATCGATTTTATGATTTATTGCTTTACCAAGACCACAGATTGGGGTGAATTCTTGCGGGTTAAGGAAGAATTCGCGTTGGCCGTGAAAGAGATTGTTGAGAAAAAAGCGGGCACAGCCTTCGCCTTCCCATCACAATCCATATATCTGGAGAGCGTTCCTGACAACAAGGCCGCAGAAATTTTTACGCCACCCAAAGGATAATCAGAGAGCCTTTATGGCTCTAATATCTCTAATTTACTTGATGATGGCTGCGCAGTGTAGCGGTGATTTTGCTCTTGCATGGACTGCGTGACCTCATTGGCCAGTTTATGCGCCTTTGCAACGTCTAAAGCCGCATTACTCTCACCTTTTTAAGGTGTTGATCTTAAGTAAGCATTGCTGTTTGGTCGCGCCATTTGATTATCCCTCTTATCATTTTATTTATGGCAATACCCTCTCATAACTCCCACAAAAAAATCAAGTTTTTATTCAAAGAGGTAAAAATCTGTTAAATATGAAATATGAACATACCAGAACAGATTCGCGCCGACACCGCCCCAACCATGCCAGAGCGTATTGCCCTGCCTGATATTGCGGCCTTATGCGTAAATGCGAATGAAGCGAGCATATTGAGCGATGAAGGGGAGATGCTAACGCTCTCCCATAAGGGGGCCGTAGATTTTATCCGTAACAAACCCATTATGCTGTGCCATGCGCCCTATACCAAGAAGCGTTTGGGGTTTGATGGGTTTTATGCCTTTGATGTGCTGGAGCTTTATGCCTTTACCCATCCGACGCGGTTTTGCGTCCCGACACCGCACGGCCTTTGCGCCGCCCTGCACATGAAAACACCCGCCGATTTTGAAGATTACCCCATGGCGCTGATGGATGTGGCGCGGATGCTGCTTAAGGATTTACAGCGCGATGCACTTTCGACCAAGGCCAATGCGCGTGATATTGCCGGGGCGATGGGGTTAAAGGGCAAAGGATGGAATTGGACACCCTTTATCTACCAAGCCTTAGGTGAGGAATACACCCCTGAGACACAAGTCAATTCGCGCCGCGCCCTGAATATTTGGAAGCACCTTCCCGAATGGGCAGACGAAGCCCCCCTGCCCCCTCCATCCCATCACGGCGTGAGCGAGGCCGAAGCGCATGAGGCGTTGCAGAGTCTGCTTAATACCGGTGATAAAGTGGTAGAAATCAGGGCAGAGCAAAAAGCCTATAGCGCCAATATCGCGCAAATGTTCGAACCCATGCGCGAGGATGAAAACCCGCATATTATATTGGCGCAGGCCGGAACAGGCGTTGGAAAAACGCTTGGCTATCTTGCCCCTGCCAGTGTTTGGGCAGAGAAGAATGAAGGCGCGGTATGGATTTCGACCTATACCAAAAACCTGCAACGCCAAATCGATAGCGAGCTTGACCGCCTTTATCCGCATCAACAGGTCAAAGATGCCTATGTTTCTGTGCGTAAAGGGCGGGAGAATTACCTTTGCTTGCTTAATCTTGAAGATTTAAGCGCCGGCGCAGAGGCCGCCTATACCCCGCGCCACGCCATTGCGGCGGGGATTATGGCGCGATGGGCGGCGGCGACCAAAGATGGTGATTTAACGGGCGCGGAATTCCCCGGTTGGCTTGTGGGATTACTAGGCTTTGCCAACACCACAGGGTTATCCGATCAACGCGGTGAGTGTTTATTTTCCGCGTGCGATCATTATCATCGATGCTTTGTGGAGCGATCCGTGCGCAAGGCCAAGCGATCACG
>CAXBFT010000184.1:0-4493 GCA_963974945.1 uncultured Alphaproteobacteria bacterium | reverse complement strand
TGTGTTAGGCCTGCCGCCAGCGTTCGTTCTGAGCCAGGATCAAACTCTCATGTTTAATCCCATCAATCACTCAAAAAAATTATTTTTGGTTTTTGAAGTATAGTTCTTCAAAAGACCTGCTTGCGATGTAAGTTTTAAAAAAAAACATTACATTTACTGTTTATAACTTAATAAATTAAGTTATGTGCGTCATAGAAGATACACAGAAATACATTACTTTAAATCACCGAAGTAACTTAGAGAATGTAGCTAACAGACTTTATTGTATATGCACTCAATGCATTCAATAAATACTGCTGCCTGCGTATCCCTTTTTTCCAATTTTACGATGTACAAGAAACCATATTCACAACCCAGTCACCCAGGCCAGTCATACTTTATTTTTCAATCTTTCGAGAGACGCGGAAAGTATCATTCGATAACTTCTTTGTCAACCAAAAAACTTAAAGAAAAAGAATTATTTAACAGTCTTTTTATTCAAGCTTTTCGCTTTAGGTCGAGGCCGCTTTATACTTAGCTTTCCGTTCCCTGTCAAACATTATTTTCAAAAAACTTTTAAAAACTTCTGCCTGACTTTTCAGTCTCTTTCGGGTCTGAGTTGCGCTTTATAAAGTGCTTCCTATTCCCTGTCAAGCGCTTATTTTAAAAAAGTTTTTTTAAATTTTTGCGTTTAACTTTTAGTCTTATTCTTCGGTTCGAGATGGCGTTTATAGTAACCTTCCTTTGCCTTGTCAACGCTTTATTTTTTAAATTTTCATTTAAGCTTTAAGCGTTTATTTCCAACGTTTGTCTTGGCTTTTTGCCGCGCCGTCCGTTGAACGTGAGAGGGGTTATACGCATTACATTAGCCCCTGTCAAACATGTTTTTTACTTTTTTTAAAGTTTTTTACTTTTTACACAAAATACCGACACTCACCCCGTATCACACACACTAGAAAAGCCTTAATAACCTTCACTTTGAACAGGCTTTAGTTTAACATGCGTTCATTATTATTTTTATCAAAAGAGCCTATGAATGATCAAAGCAACATTAGAGAACATCGATAAACTGATTGAAAAACTACTTCCCAGTATTCTTTTAATCATTTCCTATGCTTTAATTATGGTGCAAGAGACATCTCGTATGTATTGGCCATATATAATATGCACTTACATAATAGGCGCAGGCGTTTACTATATAGGACAACACAAAAAGGAGGCTTCTTTAATAGGATACCTATTCCCTCGCAAAATTTGGCTCCATGAATCATCTATCAATGATTACACCTTGTTTATCTTTAACTTCTTTATCTACTTCAACGTCATCATCCTATTTATTTCTGAGCCGCTATTTCTACAGTATGGGGCAAGCGCCGTTATGTCGTGGCTCCATGTCCCCCAGAATACCGATACACCAACTCTAGCAGCAGGGATAACATTTACGATTTTTACATTACTGGCGACAGAGCTTGCATATTACATCACTCATCGCGCCTATCATGAGATTCCCTTCCTTTGGGAACTCCATAAAGTGCATCACTCCGCAGAGGTTATGACTCCCCTCACCTTTATACGGGCGCATCCCGTTGATCTTTTCATACAAAATACAATGAAATTATCGGCCATTGCCATTTCATCGGGCATCTTTCTTTATATATACCCCAATTTAGAGGGCATGATTATGGTCGCAGGGATCGATGCAGGAATGTTTGTTTTCTATATTATAGGCGGGAACTTACATCACTCTCATATATGGCTTTCTTTCGGGAATAAGGTCGAGCATATTCTTATCAGTCCGGCGCAGCATCAAATCCATCATAGCGATAACCCAAAACACTATGACAAAAATTACGGATCAATGATTGCCCTGTGGGATTGGCTATTTGGTTCGCTCTATTTAGTTGAAAAAAATGAAAATGTGCAATTCGGCCTTGGCAATCAAAAAGATCAAAAAAATTATAATTCAACGCTTAAATTACTTTACCACCCCATGAAACAAATGGCGCTCATCCTGATTAACTCCCTACGCAAGAGCAAAGCTTCGCCCCCCCCCCCATCACGCAAAAAGTCCTAAAACAAGCATTACTATATATAATTATTGCACAAGGTTATAACTTCGCTCTTGAATTTACAATGAAGTATCTTCATAGTAATTCGCTTATATTTCATTTTCACAAACAAAATTAACATATAGTTATAAAAAGCGGGAATAGAGTAACGCTCTATCACAGTAATATTCATGGAAACATCGATCACACTTATACTTATTCAAATCATTGGCGGAGTCTCTCTATTGCTTTGGGGGACACGCATGGTGAAAAATGGCTTTACGCGGGCTTATGCGACATCGTTGCAACGTGTTATCGCAACAAACACCAGCAACCGTCTCAAGGCCTTTATTGCCGGGCTTGGCGTTACCGCCATTTTGCAGAGCTCAACCGCAACAACAATGATTTGCGCCTCCTTTGCCTCAAAGAAGATGATTGGCACAACGGCCGCCCTTGCCGTCATTATCGGCGCGGATGTGAGTACGACACTGGTTGCACAGATTCTGACCTTTGATTTATCTTGGATTATGCCTGTTTTTCTATTCCTTGGTGTATTTCTGCATAAAAGATACGAACATAAAGGCCGCCGCCGCCATATTGCGCGCGCGCTCATCGGTCTTGGCCTCATCTTATTATCACTGAGCATCATAAAGCAAAGCGCCGCCCCCCTAAAAGGCAGCGATGTTTTACCGCTCATCTTACACCCACTAGAATCAGAGCCATTACTCGCCCTTTTAGTTGCCGGATGCATTACATATATATTGCACTCTTCCTTGGCGGCTGTCCTTCTTATTGCTTCATTTACCTCTAGTGGCCTTGTGACGTTTAACCTTGGCTTGCTTTTAGTTCTGGGGGCAAATTTAGGCGGGGCAATCATACCTTATATAATGACACTTAAAATGGATGCGCAGGCACGCCGCCTCACAACGGGCAATATCATTATGCGGATCAGCTGTGTTGTGATGATGTTGCCGTTTGTACCGCATATCGTCAGCATATTTAACGATATAGAGATTGCACAAAGCCGTGAAATCATCCATTTTCATACGATATTCAATGTTTTTCTGGCCTTGGTGTTCCTACCATTGATTGCCCCCTTATCTAAATTCTGTAAAAAACTTGTTCCTGATGATGAGGTCAAACAAAAAGACGATGAAAAAGCGCTCTACCTTGATGAAACCGCTCTGGAATCACCAACAATTGCCCTTGCCGGTGCAGCGCGTGAAACATTGCGCATTGCAAAAATTGTCGAGGAAATGTTCAACGATTCTATGGTTGCCCTTAAAACAGAGAACCCGGACTTGATTAAACGTATCAAGAAAGCCGATCAAACCGTTGATATCCTCCATAGCGCGATAAAACTGTATCTGACCCGTGTGAGTGAAGAAACACTCGACCCGAAAGAATCAGATCGTTTTGTTCAAATCCTTTCATTTTCAACCAATTTAGAACATATTGGTGATGTGATTGAAGGTAGTATTACCGAGCTTGTACAAATCAAGATTAACACTAAGAACCGTTTTTCAGATCAAGGCTTTCAAGAAATCAAAGATTTCCACCAAACCATTTTGAACAACATGAAAATTGCACAAGCCATCTTTATGTCAGAAGACCCAAAACTGGCACGTCAATTGGTCGAGGGGAAAAAAGCCATCCGTAAAGCTGCGCAAGAAAGCACAGAGCGTCACTTTAAACGCCTACGTCAGGGCATCCCTGAAACACATTCGACAAGTTCATTGCATACGGACATTATTCGTGATTACCGCCGAATTAACAGCTATGTAACAACTGTGGCCTATTCCATTGTCGAAAATGCAAAAAAACATAGAGCAGAGCGCAAACCCAAGAATACTTCTCAATACGATATAGCAAGCAATACGCCCTTTTCTGAAAGAGAGCATATAAATCCGAATGATATTGATTTCCAGGATATTTCAACGGCCGACGATAATATAAAAGCCGATAAAGCTGACTAACCCTGTGCTTCGTAAAAAGCTGAGGATTATTCCATAATGTTGTTTCACAACGACAAGTAAATACGATAGCGTGGAATACATATTTATGCATGTATTTCAAAGTGGCTATGTATCGGTTTTATTTATTAACGTTATTATTTTGGGCATCATCATTCTCGTTTGTTTGGGCGCAATCATCGTCACCTGCATATGCCCCCTGGATGGAACTCAGCGATAGCAGCGCCTTATCAAACCTGCAAGATGACTCTGCCCTGCCGCAAATACCATCAACGATAGAGACGCCCCCTCCCTTACTACATACAGATGCATCACCATCAATAATAGAGCGCATGTATGCCAATCGCCTGATTGATGCGCCCGCGCAATTTGGTTATGATCTGTTTAATACCGATATGCCGACAAACGGAAAAAATGCGCCTATGGGCGCGGTGCAGGATGATTATGTCCTTGGTCAAGGCGATACATTGCGCATCACCTTTACAGGGCAGCG
>CAXBFT010000183.1:0-4494 GCA_963974945.1 uncultured Alphaproteobacteria bacterium | reverse complement strand
ACGTCATCCGATAAAAAGCCAGATATCTCATGGACTTCAACGTGATCATTTTCTTCTAAATCCATAAGATGCCGCGCCATTTCAGCAGCGCTGCCGCGTTGGTTTCCTTCAAGGATCATGATCTTTATCCCCGCTTTGATAAAGGCCAAGGCCTTTCATTAGGGTTTTTCGCATCCATGCTATATCTGCCAATGCTTGTCTTAAGTCTTCCTCTATTTCTGGCATGAGCAATAGAGAGCCAGAATTTGCAGCACGGGCGAGTTGATTGAGGTTGTTTGCAATACGGGATGCACCGAGCTTTGTAATAAGTTCTGCCAAGAGTTTATGGTCTTTGACAGGACGCTTCATACGTCTTTTACGAGGTGTTGGATCATCGAAAAGGCGAGATCGTGCGTAAGCGCCAAGTGGCATGTCACCAGCTTCATATTCAAGCCTTGCTCGCTCTTCTGTAGAAAGCCGCAAGCAAAATGGTGACGGTTTTTTTGTTTTCTGCTTTGGCACTAAATTTCTCCTTTTCCAATATGAAAAGGATAACTTGAAAACATATTTTTTCTGGGCATATGGATTTTAATTTATATGTTACATATTTTATATTGACACCTGCAATTAATATGTTACATATAATATATAATAATTTTCTGGAGATATATTATGCCTGTAGTTAGATTGAATGATGCCGCTTTCATGAATTTAAAAACATTATCAACATGGCTAGGAAAGGCCACTCCATCTGAAACCATAAACTATTTGATCAATCAAGAAATGGATCAACAAGATTTAATTCAGGATGAGATTTCTGAGGCCAATAATTCAGAGAATGAAGAAATGGTCTTCAACGAGACACCTGGCTTAACACACACAAAAGTGATTTTTGCGACGATAAACAAACAGAAGTTAGATCGTGTAAATTGGGGTAACATCTTGCTCGCTGTTATTAGCGCTGTAAAAGACAAGGGCTTGTCAAAAGAGCAAATGTCGGTTGAGCTTCAAATTAATGCTGAATCATACAAAGTTGAAGATAAGGGGTATAGTTTTTATCCGGAGTTAGGCTTATCAGTACAAGGGCAATCGGCTCCTGATGCATGGAAAGAAGCGAAAAGATTATCCGAAAAATACAGTATTCCCTTAGAAGTGAAATTTAAATGGCGTGATAAAGAAGGGGCACAGTACCCCAGTAAGATAGGCGTAATGAAAGTTTGTTAAGTTGGCAACATTTCATCAAATGGTAGTTGTTACTGCCGTAAACATTTATTCTATGTTTTGCAATCGATCTGCAGAATTTTGATTTATTTACACCTGATAAAGGTTGGCGCATGAAGTTATTATTATATAGTGATTTACATCTTGAGTTTCGTCATGGATGGGCGCTTCCTAAGGGCATTGATGGCGACATTCTTCTTTTGGCAGGCGATATAATCACGTTTAAAAATTATGAGCCTTTTGAAGAGCTTCTTTCTGATTGGAATAAGCCTGTTTTCTTTGTTGCAGGTAATCATGAGTTTTATACTCAATCTCCCATGCGAAAAGAGGCGGATGATTTTAACACATGGCTTTCAAACAATTTTCCGCACGTGACTTTCTTGCAGGACGAAGAAATCAGCATTGATGGTATTCATTTTTTCGGTGGCTCTATGTGGACTGACTTTAGCAATGAAAACCCCATGGCTATGGAAGTGGCAGGCCAAAGTATGAATGATTTTCGCCTCATTATGACGGATGAAAATCAGCCTATTAAACCTTCTGATACGGTTGATCTGCATAAGAGCTATGTGGAAAAACTAACTAACTGGTTTGAAAAACCGCTAGAGGGAAAACGTGTGGTGATTTCTCACCATGCACCAGCTATGAATCCTAATACCCAGCAAGGGGGAAGCAATCTGCAGCCGGCCTTTAATTCTTTGGACATGATTGAGATTATAGAAAAATATCAGCCTGAGCTTTGGGTTTACGGTCACACGCATGAGTGTGACGACCAAATGATTGGTAAAACACGTATTGTCTCAAACCAGCTTGGCTATCCAGATCGTCTTGGCGGGTACGAGTGCGATGGGTTCGATGAAAACGGTGTTGGTGTTTTAATTGAAGAAGGCTAAGTGCTATTCAGTTAGGCCATAAGCTTGTCTTATGGCTTTTATAATGCTTTCTAAGTTGTATGCCCCCAATCCTAAAGATTTTAAATTTAGATTGTCAGCTTCTTGCAGCGCTGACAGAAACTTATTTATGTCTTTTTTTATGGAGTTAGGTGTGGCAATTTCTTCTTCAGGGACAAGAAGTTGGTGAAGTCTTAGAACATCGCTTCTATGTTTATTTATATCTTTTCTCTTTGCGCCTTTTCCCGCATCTCTTGCTGCTGTTAAATTGATCCAAGCTAGCGCTTTAAGTGGTATCAAGGCCTTTTCATTTACAATGGAAAGGTCGTTTTCTAGCGTTTTGTGCTCGTGCAAGAATTTGTAGTAGGTTTCGTCCAATAAAATTGCTGATAAGCTAGAAACATCATCATCCATTGATACCTTAGTAAAAAGATAACCTTCTGGAGGCTCTAGGCTTTCTGGAGCGCGAGATAGTAACTCAAGCATAACTGGGAAGGTTTCATTTTTAGGGTCAGTAAAGCGGTAGAATGTTGGTTTCTCATTACTTCTTTGATAGTTTTCGTATTCTCCTAGCTTAACGAACTCCCAGAAAGCACTGCCAAAGCCGCCGCCACGTGCTTCCATACAGAGAACTATATCCAGATCAGTTGTAGCACGGGGTTCAAAACCTGCATTATCAAGAACGATGTAGCTGGCAGTTCCCCCAATCAAAACATATTGATCTTCCAGTCCAGAGAAATGTTCTTTAAACTTTTCTAATCCTCTAATCATAGTTTAGTCTCCAAGGCTTCATTCAAAGCCATTTCTAATCGTTCATCCGTAACGTCTTCAAAGCTAAGGTATAAGGAGAATGCGTCAACATAATTTCTGTCCGCGAACAGTTCTGGATCATAACGCCAGACTTGCACTTCACACGTGTCTGGCTCGTTCAATTCAAGATTAGGAATTTTTTGCTTTTGTATTTTTTTCCATTTTTCACGACCTACGGCATAAGTGTTGGTACGAGGAGCAACCAGCATGCTCATGCTCGCTAAAGCACTTTCTCCGGCTTTTAGTCGATATTCGTTCGGGACATCGTTTTCATAGAAACGTGCTTTTTCACGGATAGGGTTGATGAGCTTTGGCGTGGCTTTTTGCCAAAGGGTTTGTTTATCTTTTGAAAACGATAATAGGCGCTTTTTACCGGATTTTTCGATCTTGGCAATGTCAGTCGATTCAATTTGATTTAAAGCTCTTGTCATGCTCATGGCGCTATAGAAAAGCTTTTCTGAAAGCTCCTTTGGGGTAATAGGCTGTTCGTAACTACTGTTTAAAGCTCCTATTAGAACGGCTTGCGCTGCCGGATCAAATTTCTCAACAGCTTCTTTTGATGGTGCTTGGTTTTTAACAAAATTTCTAAACTCTAATCCTAATTCCGGCCAATACAGTTGAACATTCGGAATAACAAAGGAGGTCTTCATTTCAATAAGGCGTTTGCGAACAAAACCTGAAAGTTCACCAGCTATAAGCACAATCCCTTTATAGTCACGACTGCGCTCAGAGTCTGGAAAGTATCGTTTGTGTTTTTCAAAAGCAGAGGTTTTGAAATTCTCTGGATCACGTATTATAACGCCTAAAAATTTACTTTTACCTGCACGTAACGCACAAAATGAATAAGTCTCTGATATGTATATTGGTAGACTATCCACGCGTAAAGACTGGCAGTCGACTTTTAAGCCAATCACCTCTTTTAAGTACATATTCATTTTGTTAATAAGGCCGTTCATATCCATATAGTAACATTTTTTATTATAATAACAATAAAAATGTTATCGTTCTTTGGAAATGTTATTATAGTTCAAGGGAAGCGACATATATTATAAAAGCAATTGGAGATTATTATTCTAGGCTGAAAGCCAAATGTGAACGCAAATATACGCGTTACTTCTTGAACATTGAGTATGAGTACGCAAAAATAGGCTATAGTTAAGGAAATTTTATGAACAATTACATCATTCAGCATAGACTTCATACATTAGCACAGTCCTATGTGGATTTAAGACATAAACATGCATCATTCACATTTGAAAACGTTAACTTTTCTCATTGGGACTTTAACTTTGCAGATGGCCATAAGACTGCATATTGGCTGCTAGAAGAAAAAATTAATGCCAAGAATTTCAATGCTGCAATCTCTCAATTTAATAAGAAAATTATTATTATAATTTCTCAAATTTCCTTTTTGTCACAGTGTTATAGTGAATATCTCAATGAACCTTATCTGGTCTGTAAAGAAGGAAGTGATATAGCCTTTTTTAGATATACAAAGCGTACAACAGGTGTGCCTCTGGCTTTTGATGAAAACTCATTAAAAGGGCTGCAAGTATTATATGATAAAAAAGAAATCAATGATGAATTTTTTTAT
>CAXBFT010000182.1:0-4498 GCA_963974945.1 uncultured Alphaproteobacteria bacterium | reverse complement strand
TAATACAAAGATAGACATTGCATCTTCCGTACGGATCAAGCCAAGACCACTACATGTCTTACATTTTTCATACTGTGCTTCTGTTAAACTCGGGCTGAGGCGTTGACGGGATAGCTCCATCAGACCAAAGGATGAAATACGACCGACTTGAATACGCGCACGATCACCTGAAAGAGCATCCTTCATACGGCGCTCTACCTTAGAGTTATTGCGACGATCTTCCATATCAATGAAATCGATCACAACCAAACCACCTAAGTCACGCAAACGAAGTTGTCTCGCAACTTCATCAGCGGCCTCAAGATTGGTTTTAAGTGCTGTTTCCTCGATATGGCGACCTTTTGTAGACTTACCGGAGTTCACATCAATTGAGACCAAAGCCTCTGTCGGGTTAATTACCAAATAGCCACCTGATTTCAGGCGTACTTCCGTCATACCAATCTCATCAATTTGGGTTTCAATTTGATATCTGTGGAATAAAGGAAGTTGTGTATCTTCGTATAGCTTCACTTTTTTAACATGCGATGGAACCATCATCTTCATGAATGATTTTGCTGTTTCAAAACCTTCTTTACCTGAAACAATTATCTCCTCTACATCACGCGTATAGTGGTCGCGTACGGCACGTTTAATCAAATCTGCTTCTTCGTACACATTGGCAGGCGCGGTTGATTGCAAGGTTAAATCACGGATATTATCCCATAGACGCATAAGATAATCTAAGTCGCGTTTAATTTCGACCTTTGTACGTGTTACGCCGGCTGTACGTACGATAACGGACATACCTTTTGGCACTTCAAGATCTTTTACAATCTCACGCATACGAGCACGATCTTTATGGTTTGCAATTTTGCGACTCACACCACCCGCACGCGGAGAGTTTGGCATCAACACACAATAGCGTCCCGGCAAAGATAAATATGAACCAACAGCAGCACCTTTATTACCGCGCTCCTCTTTATTCACCTGCACGAGCATAATTTGGCCGCGTTTAATAACCTCTTGGATTTTATATTTGCGGCGTAAGTTAAAGCGGAAGCGTTGCTCTCCATCAAGCTCTTCACCACCGATAACCTCAACATTCGGGTTGCGATATTGTGAACGGCCACCGCGACCACGGTTATTATTATTGCGACCACGGCCGCGACCACGGCCACGATTATGACCATGATTCCCACCTTTTGCATCCTCGCCCTCAGACTCATCAGATGAATTTTCTTCGTTTTCACCTTCGGATGATTGGGCATCATCGCCTTCATCATCAGAAGATTTTTCATCTTCCGCCTCAGAATCATCCTCTTGCGGAAGAGCAACATTACCATTTACATCATCATTATGCTCATCATCGCCATCGTCATCCAACGCCGCAACTTCGCCGCCAACTTCTTCCGGCTCCGGCACATCCTCTACTTCAGAAGCCTCAGTCTCCTGCGCCTCCTCTTCGAATTCCTCCTCTTCCTCATCATGCTGTTTTAACAGCTCCTCTTGCTCGGCCATTAAGGCTTCGCGATCAGCAACAGGGATACGGAAGTAATCAGGGTGAATTTCGGAAAAAGGTAAAAAGCCATGGCGGTTCCCGCCAAAATTTACAAAAGCAGCCTGCAATGACGGCTCAACGCGAGTGACCTTCGCAAGGAAAATGCTTCCCTTTAATGGTTTTCTGCTTTGGCTTTCATAATCATATTCGTCTAACTTATTTCCTTCGGTAACAGCAACACGAGTTTCCTCTTTATGTGTTGCATCAATCAACATTTTTTTTGTCATATTATTCTCCATCCGCGCGCAAAGAAATCCACTCCCCCGCATTACAATGCGAAAGGAGGCGAAGCGCCTGCGCGCCTTTATTTTCTACTATTTAATGCTTACAGCTCGGCGGAACCTGTTAAACTTTACCATAAACGCAAAGCCGCACGCATATAAAACCTCTGATACTCTACACAGTTGTTCTCAAATGCTCAATGCCAAAAAGAGGTTTAATAGCAAAAAAAATGGCCAACCCTTTTTTGAGGGCTGGCCGAGGTCTTTTGGGGTCAGGTGGGTAAAACATATTTTAAAAACAAATTCTTATAAAGCACACATGGAATTTATATTATTTTTTCTTAATCCGTCGCTTCTCTCCATAACATAGCAATTGCCGTGCCAACTATTTTTATAAATTAAATCAAAGAGATAAGAGAAAATAATATAAAAAGTATCATTTTGAAACGTATTAAAATGAGAAATACTAATGCAATTCTTAAAATGAAACGTTTATTTAATCCCATAATTCTTATACTATAGTGATAGAGAACAGAATTAAGCGGTCAAAAATGAACGAAAACATCCTGATCATTGAAGATGATCCACTACAATCACAAATGCTTGAGGTTCTGATTAAGAAGAAATTCTCACTCCACCCCATCTCGGCGCATAATGGGCGCGAAGGCTTAAATATTCTTGCGAAAAGCGAAGACAACTCTATCGCCCTAATCATTATGGATGTCAATATGCCGATTATGGGCGGTATGGAGACATTACCGATCTTACGCGAAACATATCCTGACATCCCTGTTATCATGCTGACTGGAAATAAGAATGTCAGCGAAGCCGTCACAGCCATAAAGGCAGGGGCAAGCGATTTTATCTCCAAACCATTTGAAACAGAGCGTATGGCGATCACCATTCAAAATGCGCTAAAACTTAAGCTCTTAAAAAAAGAAGTATCACGCTTGAACCGTGAAAAGACAGGGAATTACGACTTTAATCAACTGATTGGCCATAATTCAGGGCTAAGGCAATGCATTGCCCTTGGAAGAAAACTTGCAAGATCAGATATTCCAGCACTCATCACCGGTCCGACAGGGTCAGGAAAAGAAATATTCTCACACGCTATCCACGGAGAAAGCCATCGCGGATCCATGCCCTTTATTGCCGTTAATTGCGGGGCCATTCCCTCTCAATTGGTTGAGAGCACGTTATTTGGACATGAAAAAGGAGCATTTACAGGGGCAATAGAAAAAACACCCGGAAAGTTTCGTGAAGCCGAAGGCGGCACAATCTTTCTAGATGAGGTGGGCGAGCTTCCGCTCGATACGCAAGTTAAATTACTGCGCGTACTCCAACAAAAAGAAGTTGAAGTTGTAGGAAGCGCAAAAGCCATTCCAATAAATGTACGCATTATATCTGCAACAAATAGAAATTTAGAAAATGAAGTAAAAAAAGGGCGTTTTCGAGAAGATTTATATTTCCGTCTGAATGTATTAGAAGTTAATTTGCCCGCACTGAAAGATAGGAAAACAGATATTATCGCATTAGCGCATCACTTTATAGAACGCGCTTGCGCCCGTGAAAACCGTATACCCCTTACGCTCCCCCTTGAAACGCAGCAGATTTTACTGGGCCATGATTGGCCGGGAAATGTACGCGAACTGGAAAATGTAATTCATCGGGCTTTAGTTTTATGCGAAGGGAATACCTTAACCCCCAAAGATTTTGACATCCATAATGAGCACTCCCAGCCCAATATCATACAACAAAGCCAGATATTACATCACGAACATACAATCAACGAACAAAGTCCCTATCAACGGAGCAACGGAACATTTAAAACCATGAAAGATATTGAACAAGAGGCCATGGAACAGGCGCTAGCACATTTTAATAACAACACAACACAAGCAGCCAAAGCACTTGGCATTGCGAAATCTACATTTTATAGGAAACAGGCTCAGAAATAAAATTGCAGATAAGCCCAGCTATACCCAAAATCTATTCACTGCGATTATTCATGGCAAGTTTTTCACCATTTGATGCAGATGCATATTGCTGTTTAACAGATGAAATTTGGCCCTTAAACTTCTTAAGCGTATTACCCGCAAGCTTTGCCCCCGTACTAGATTTAATACTCTTAGGATTAACCTGCTTGCCGTCCTTAAGAACTTCAAAATGTAAATGCGGCCCCGTTGAACGCCCTGTTGTACCGACGTAACCAATAACCTGCCCCTGCTTTACACGAACGCCGGCCTTTATACCCGACGCGTATTTCTTCATATGGGCATAGGCCGTTTCCAAACCATTATTATGTTTGATGCGCACATAATTGCCATACCCCCCTAAACGCTCGGCCTTTTTAATAACACCATCACCCGCCGCATAAATAGGCGTACCGCGAGATGCAGCAAAATCCACGCCCTTATGCATTTTATTATACCCTAAAACAGGGTGATGACGCATACCAAAACCAGATGAAATACGCGCGCCATCAATAGGCGTTTGCATCAATGTACGCTTTAGGCTGCGACCATCTTCACGATAATAATCAGCGACACCATCATTATCATAACGATAAACAGAAATATCACGACCACCAACATTCAGATTAGCATATAAAATATTACCATAACGCGCAAAGTCACCATCAGCAGTTTCATAGGTTTCATAAAAGACCTCAACCTTATCGCCTGAGCGAATATCGCGTTGAAAGTCGACCTCATATGAATATATACGAATAATTTCCGCC
>CAXBFT010000181.1:0-4505 GCA_963974945.1 uncultured Alphaproteobacteria bacterium | reverse complement strand
CGATCAGGTGTGAGCTTTGATAATTCCAACCGCAACAGGCGGCATTTTTTATCCACGATCAGATTGGCTTATGGTCGTAGTGATCATTATAACCTTTATCTGCAGGGGCAGTATAATCGCAGGCTTTATGATAATTCCGGCGTATCATACAGGGATTCTATTGGTTATGATTGGCGCACGGGATTATCCGTTCATTTGACAGGAAAGCTGCAAGGGGATTTTTATCTTGGCTATTTATTGCAAGAATATGGTTCCGATTTTAAAGATGTTTCCGGTGTGAATTATGGCGGAAATTTTGTTTGGAATATAAATGGTATCACATCATTAAGCGGAGGGGTGGAACGGCAGGTTGTTGAAACAACCCTTGCCGGATCATCAGCTATTTTGCGCATGGACGGGCATATAGAGCTTCAGCATGCGCTGCGTGATAATATCATTCTTGAGGCACGCTTATCTGCGCTGGATGATGTCTATAAGGGCGGTGGCGCGCGCAATGATAACTTGAGCGCGCAATCTCATCTGGGGGTAGAATATCGCCCGAATGATGTTTTGAGCTTTGGTGTCGACTATGATTATTTAAACCGTAATTTTGCGAATAGAGCAGGTGATTATGATAATCATAAAATGTTGTTTATCGCGCAATACGCCTATTAAACAATGGCTTTATTATAATAGCCCCGCCGCAAAAAATATCCTGTAATAAATCCATATATAATACCAATTATATCTGCCACAATATCCCCAATCTCGGCATTGCGATCAGGGGTTAGTGTTTGTATAAGCTCAATCGATATACCAAAACACAGCAAAATAACCGCATAGAGAAGACGTTTTTTTGTGCTTGTGTGTTTAAATGTAAAAAACACCATGGCCATGGAAAATATAAAAAGATGCAATGCCTTATCCGCGTGATAGCCCTCTCCAATGAGGTCAGGTGTTATGGCAGCTATGATTATGATAATGGTAAGCGCGCAATATAAGAGGATGGTCTTCATCGTTGTGATGGCGATCTCTTAAGGCTTTAAATCAAAGTAGATACGATGATAGGAGGAGGATGCATCGGGTGTGAGTTGGCTCTTCTGCATGATCGATGTTGCTCTTTTCAATGAAATAACAATCATAGAGCCTTTATTATTATTGATAGGCTCAACATTGTAGGAATCGAGCAAGCTTGTACTTGAATATTTATGTGTCATGTCACCGACCCAACGCGCATGTCGGAGTTCAACAATGATAAGCTTTTCATCATTATCTAAATCAATTTTAAAGTCTGTCTTTTGATTTGCATCGAGCACAATACGTATTTTATCCGCATGTTCTCCAACACGCAGATTTTGTGCAACAATACCGTCGAAATGTTTCAACGGTGTTTTTGGGGGGGTATGTGGTGGCGGAGGCTTTTCCTCTTTATGAGGGGGAGGAGCAGCAGTAGCTTGCACGATTTTTACCGGATCTGGCCTGTCCTCAACACTGGGTGGTGGTGTGGGGTTGGGATCCAGTTGTTCAACCTGAAGAGTGGGTTCAGAATTTTGTGTCAGGTTCATAGGTTGATGCTGATCGGCTGGTGTTTCCTGCAGCAATACTTCTAGTTCCTTAACAAGGTTCTGTATATCAGCTTCTACAGCGGATAAGCGAACAATCGCGGGTTTGTAAGTATCAAATTCTTTGTGGAGATCTATGACCGCATTTTCAACACGGCTAAAACGTTTGGTTGTGTCTTTGATGTTTTCGGAAAAAAGCGCATCAATATTCACGCCTTTCATAGGCTTGAGAGCAGGTAAGCCATTAACAAGCGCATTTGGTGTTTTCGCTGGTATGTTAACTGGTTTTCCCTCAAAACTAGGTGGCAAAGCAACAGGGCCGCCAATTTTCATGTTTTCTGATGGTGTTTCTGATGAAGGTGATTCGCTTTTTTTAAGGTGCAGAACGGTATTGGGATCACATGCTGTAAGCAGACCCAAAAATAGCGAGAAACATAGACTCAGAGCTATTTTATTAAACATATACCAGAGAACCATATACCCCAGAATAGGGGAGTTAGAACTAAAAAAAATACGCAGCAGAAAACACCAGTTAGAATCATAGCCTGAAAAGGGCGTGTTCATCAATAGGCGAATTAAAAATATTATAAAAAACTATAGTTGATTTTTTGTGTGTTTATAGAATGTTAGGCGAATCTATTCAGATAATGATTTTCATTGTGCCTGATTAGGGGTATGTTACTGACGTATCTATTACATAAGCTAAACTCATTTAAAAGGAGGGGGTTATTTTACTAAAATTATTCTTAGGATATGTTCTTGCGACCTCTTTTTTTGTAAGCTCAGATGCTATGGCGGATGTTTCTGTTGTGCAAGAGCTTGGCTTCGGCAGTTTTATCTCTATGCGCAATGATATTGCGTATGATGTTACAATCAATACAGATGATTCATACACTTATGATGCTGCGGGGTTTGTACTTATTACACAACCTCAAAGAGGGATTTATATATTTGATGGTATGGGGTCGTCCGTTGCCATTACAAGCGTGACGGTGAACCAGTCTTTCCCGCTCACATCTGCGGGCGGGACGTTTCAGATGGTTGATTTTCAAGAAACGCATCCCGCTACAACAACGGTGGGCGGAGAGGCGCAAATTATCATAGGGGCAACGGCGCGTACATCAGGTACGGGCGTTCCTTATATGGACGCCACATATAATGGTACAGTTGATATTACAATTAATTTTTAATGAGTATAAGGGCAGATTAGAATGAAAGCGATTATAAGATTTTTAACATTTATGGCATTATTTTCATGTTCATCAGGTGTTTTTAGCGTTGCTGCAAACGCCAATATATTGATTACGCCAACACGTATTGTGTTTGAGGATCGTGATCGGTTTGCTGTTGTTACGTTGGTTAATAATGGAAGCACTGTAAAATCATATGAGATGGACTGGATTCATTTTAATGAGGGTGATAATGGTGATGCCGTAATGCAGATGGAAAAAGCGTTTGATTTATCTGATCATATCGTTTTTTCACCTCGTCGTGTAACGTTGGAGCCTGGTGCAAAGCAAAAGATTCGTTTGGCGCTACGCCGTCCGGAAACAATTCCGGATGGAGATTATAGCGTGCATTTTAGATTCCATGCTCTGCCGGATCCTATTGTGGTGCAGGAGCCGGGGCAGGAAAAAAAGATGGAGGCAAGCATTAAGATTAATGTGAGTTACACTATTCCTGTTGTTCTTCGTGTCGGCGAGGCCCGTGTTACCGCGGATATAGGGCAAATTAATATGTCGCGTAATAATGATACAGGTGCTTTAAACGTTCATATTCCTGTTACGCGCGCTGATGGTCCGTATGCTATTTTAGGGTGGCTTAAGGTTTTTCATGAAACAAAAAATGGAGAGGAGCTTGTGGGGGAAGTTTCTAATGCGCATATTTTCGCAGATATGACCCAACGTGACTTTGTTGTGCCATTGAAAAAAGAACTATCCGGTGGCGGTCGTTTGCGCATTGTTCTTCGTTATTACGATCTCGACACTGATGTTATTTATGCGGAAAAGGTTTTTCCGTTGGAGTAAGTTTTTCTATTTTAAAGTTATATATTAAAAGCTCTGCTGTTCTGTCAGTAGGGCTTTTTATTGGGGGGCGGTGCGGGGGATTGCATTGCATAATGGTGCAGTGCAATTTATTCTGTTATATCGTTTCTGTGCTTGCTATGTAGGATGTTTGCGCCGCATCGCTTGTTGTCTTGTCACAAAATACAGCTAAAGAATATATCTGATTGTTGGGGTGGTGGTATAAAAAAAGGCGTTCCAAAACGCCTTTTTAATTCTTAATACTGCTTGCTCATATTTCTATTAGTAAGAAAATGTTACATCAATATCAGCTGTGTGTGCTGAATCTGCTATACCAGCACCTGCTGAAACGGTAACTGTTCCGCCAAGCTCAATAATATCATCAGATCCACCAGTTGATGTGAATGCTGTTTTTGAACCTGAGTTGGTAGATAGGGATGCTGCTGCTGCTCCATTCAGTGAGAATGTTGGCAAGCCAAATGTTAACTGCGCAGATGTTGTGAAGTTATTTGATATTGTTGCATACATATTAACTGTTGATGCGGCGGGTGTCTGAATTGTAATGTCGCCAACATTTGCAGATGGTGTGATTTCAACACCGGCAGATTGAACTGTTGTATCAGTTCCGGCACCAATTGTTCTCACGACAGCACCTGTTTGTGGATCCATGGCAATTGTAAATGTGTCATCTGTGCCTGTTGGCATGTAGATGAACCATGTACCATAATCTAAATCAGCGCCAGCTGTTACTGTGATTGCGGAAGAGGTTGTTAAGGTGGCTTGAACACTACCAACCTGTGCTTGTGCGTTGTCTGCGAAAGCAAAGCCAAGAGCTACTGCACTGGTCAATGCCATTAGTTTTAGGGTGTTACGTCTCATTAGGTTTCTCCTTTTTTCCCTAGATTAGAACTACTGCTACTCAGTATACGGGTAAGATACG
>CAXBFT010000180.1:0-4506 GCA_963974945.1 uncultured Alphaproteobacteria bacterium | reverse complement strand
GGTATTACAGTGAAGGTTGCAACCCGCATTCCTGAGAGTGCCTATTTCCTCAAACCCTATGGCGCAGTTGGTCAAATTGTTCCCATCACCTGTAATTACAGTGATTCTCAAAGTGTTAGTGCAGCAGTTAAAAATGCCGATTATGTGGTAAATTGTATCGGTATTTTGTTCGAAAAGGGCAAAAAATCACAGTTTCAAAAGGCGCATGTTGATGTGCCGGCGATTATTGCGAAGGCTTGCGCGGATGAAAAAGTGAAAGCTTTTGTTCATATATCTGCGCTTGGATGCAATATTGGAACATCAAAATATGCCAAAAGTAAGCTAGAAGGTGAAACCGCCGTCTTATCCAATTTTACTAAAGCCACTATTTTACGCCCAAGCGTGATTTTTGGTGAGGATGATAATTTCTTTAATATGTTTGCCGAGCTTGCGCGTTATATGCCGTTCTTACCATTAATCGGCGGCGGCGAAACACAATTCCAACCTGTCTATGTTGGTGATGTCGCCGATGCGGTGGTCAAAGCATTATTGACATCCGGCCCGAAATATAAGGGGCGTATTTATCAATTAGGCGGCCCTGATGTTGTGAGTTTTAAAGAGATATATCAAAAGCTTTTTGCCTATACCGCGCGCCCGCGCCGCCTTGTGAAATTGCCGTTTTGTATTGCAAAATTTGAGGCAGGATTCCTGAGCCTTCTGCCGAAACCGCTTTTAACCCCTGATCAGGTGGAAAGCTTGAAAACCGATAATATCGTAGAAGAATCCGCCGTTGGTTTTGAAACCTTTGATATTACGCCAACATCAATGGATGTCATCTTGCCACAATATTTGGAACGTTATTGTGCCGGTGGTTTTTTTTCAAAGGCTAAAGCGGCGTAATTCGTATTGTTTACAGGCGTGCTGTAAGAGGGTGCGTGAAATTTAAGAAAAAGGATTTTATAATGACGCGTGTATCCCGTCTTGTCGTAATGTTATTGCTGGTATTTATTATTGCACCAGTTTCCATGCCCTCTATGGCCGCGGTGCAGGAAATTGCTGCGGTGGTGAATGCCGATGCTATTTCTTTGAATGATTTAAATAAGCGTATGAAGCTTATTATGGCTTCGTCCGGCTTGCCGAATAATCAGGAGATCCGTGAAAGATTAACGCCGCAAATTCTAGGCACATTGATCAATGAAAAAATTATGGTGCAAGAGGCACGTAAATTAAAACTTGAAATAACCCCGCAAGAAATAGAACAAGGCTTTGCAACAATTGCAGGCCAGAATAAGATGAATCCTGACCAATTCAGGGCGATGATGAAGCGCGGCGGCATTGATGCATCAACCATGGCGGCGCAAATTGAATCACAAGTGGCGTGGTCAAAAGTTGTGCAAGCAAAGTTGCGTCCGCGCGTGGTTATTTCCGAACGCGATATTGATGATGCTTATGACCGTATTAAGGCAAAAATCGGCACAACGGAATATCTTGCGGCGGAGATTTATCTGCCTATTAATGATGATAAATCTGAAGCGCAGGTTAAGAATCTGGCTAATAGATTGGTGAGTGAGATTAAAGGCGGCAAAGCAGCATTCTTTAAATTGGCGCAGCAATTTTCAAAATCGGCAGGCTCTATGAATGGTGGTGATACCGGTTGGTTGAATGAAGAACAGATTGATCAGGATATTTTAGCGGGCCTTAAGGCAATACAGAAAAACCAAGTGACCAAGCCGATTAAAACGATCAATGGTTATCATATTATGTTTTTGCGCGATAGCCGCACCATGAGCGCAGAGACCATGCCTTCACGCGATCAGGTTTATTATAATCTGGGGACAGAGCGACTTGATAAATTGCAACGCCGTCATTTGATGGATTTGCGCGCGGCTTCTTTCGTTGATTTACGTGTGTAGCCTTTGATGAGTGACCATGACATCGATGCGCGTATAAAATCGATTGAGGCATTGCCGCCTTTGCGTGATGTGATTGAGGCGTATGATCTGCGTGCACAAAAATCATTGGGGCAGAACTTCCTGCTCGATATGAATATCACCGATAAAATCGTAAGAGAGGCTATGCTGCGTGATGGTGGTGATTGGTCATCTGTTCATGCTTTTGAAATTGGTCCGGGTCCGGGTGGTTTAACCCGTGCCTTGTTAAAAAGTGATGCGCCTAATGTTACGGCAATTGAATTTGATGAGCGCGCGGTACGGGCATTGCAGGATTTAAAAAATGCTGCGGGGGGGGGGCTTGATCTCATACAATCCGACGCACTAAAAATAAATTTGTTGGATTTGAGTGATGCCCCGCGTGTGATTGTTGCCAATCTTCCATATAATATTGCCACGCCGCTTCTTATCGGGTGGTTGAAGCAAATCAGAGCCGAGCATAGCGCGTATCAGTCCATGGCACTTATGTTTCAAAAAGAAGTGGGCGATCGTATTGCCGCCGCACCAAATTCAAAGGCTTATGGGCGTTTATCTATTATTACGCAATGGCTGTGTCAGGCACAAATTATGTATGACCTGCCGCCTAATGCCTTTACTCCGCCGCCCAAAGTAAAATCAAGCGTAGTTTTTTTTAAGCCTAAAATTTTGCCTGATGATGCACCCTCTTTCGAAGAGGTCGAGCGTGTAACCGCCGCCGCCTTTAACCAGCGCCGCAAAATGATCCGCTCCAGCTTGAAAGATTACATGCCCGCAATTGAGGCATTAGGCATAGATTCACAAATGCGCGCGGAGAATTTGACGGTGCGCCAATATTTAGATATATGTTCTTATAAATAATATTAAGGGTATATGTGGGCATTCATGGAAAAAGATAAAACGTTATCTGAACAATTTGAAGAACATGGTGATGCGGATAAATTTCTTTCATTGTTGAATTCGGCAAAAGAAATCAATGGTTCTGAGGCGTATTACAGCAATCAGGCCTATATTACGGAGCATATTGCATCCGGCGAATCTGTCGCGCTTTGGAGTGTTGGTGGCAAAGATACGTATCTCATGGCGCAGGAATATGCGGAAACGCTTTTAAATATTTTGGATATTCCCGTGAAAAGCAGCCGCATGCAATATCCCACAGATGACTTTGTTGAGGCACGTGCAGGGCGTGTTATCCTTGAAATGACCAAAGAGCGCAGCCCGTCAGTTTATATGATTGAAAAAAATTTGGTTTTAGATGCGATTGATCCGCTTAGGGCGCGCGCCGCAGACATGCAAATTTTGCTTGAGCAGATTCAGGGCTTTATGGATAAACATGGGTTGTCTCCATTAGAGATGAAAGACATCATTGATATGATCGATAAGCAGAGCCCTGTAACAGGCAATGATTTAGATTAATTAAAGCCCGTCTTTAAGCCCGCGTACAAAATCAGTTAAACCAACCATGCGACGGCGCTTTATGCGCTCTGCATCTAAAATAAGCTGGGCTTTGCGAATAGCCTCGTTAACATCATTATTGATGATGACGTAATCATATTCCGAATAATGCGACATTTCATCGGCGGCTTTTTCCATGCGGCCTCTAATATCACTATCAGATTCCATTGTATCGCGTGACCTGTTGCGCAAGCGTTTTTCAAGCTCTGCGCGGGCAGGGGGGAGAATAAAGACTGTTACAAGATCTTCGCGCGCTAATTCAGAGAGTTGCTGTGTACCTTGCCAATCAATATCAAAGATAATATCTTGTCCCTCGGCCATTGCTTTTTCAATCGGTGCGCGCGGCGTGCCGTAATAATTATCAAAGACTTTGGCATGTTCAAGCATTTCACCATTATCGACCATATCTCTAAATTCATCAGGGGTTACAAAATAATAATCCTGTCCATGCACTTCACCTGCGCGGCGTTTGCGAGTGGTGGCGGAAACAGAGATGGTTAAGTCGCCATTCTTTTTCAAGAGTTCACGTGTAATTGTTGTTTTACCCGCGCCAGATGGGGATGACATGACGTACATAAGGCCGCGGCGTTGAATATTCTGCAAAGTTTTGCTCCGGTTATTATTTCTTCTTCATTGATTATAGATTAAAACTAAACATAGATAATGAAAATCGCAATTCCAAAATGTATAGAAGGCTTATATGGCTGCGCATAAAATCAATCCTAAATCCATTATAATCACGGGAGCCTCCAGCGGCATCGGTCAAGCTCTGGCACAACATTACGCGCAAGCGGGCGTTACTCTGGGTTTAACGGGGCGTGATGCAGAAAGAGTAGAAAAGGTTGCCGCTTTTTGTCGTCAAAAGGGGGCGCAAGTTGATGCGGTTGTTCTTGATGTTACAAATCGCGATGAGATGCATAAATGGCTCATCGCTTTTGATGATTGCCATCAGGTGGATTTGGTGATTGCCAATGCGGGAATTTCCGCGGGTACAGGCGGTGTTTTGGTGGGGGAGCCGGCCGATCAGGTGCGTCATGTCTTTGGTGTCAATCTGAATGGTGTGTTGAACACGATTGAGCCATTGCAAGAGCGTATGGTGCGCAGGGGCGCGGGGCAAATTGCGATAATAAGCTCTCTGGCGGGATTT
>CAXBFT010000179.1:0-4507 GCA_963974945.1 uncultured Alphaproteobacteria bacterium | reverse complement strand
CTAATAAACTGATCTATAATCTTATATCGAACGAAAAAGCATATTACTAGCTCAAACATTCTTGCGCAACGCTATTACCATAGCATTCCACAAAGATAAAGCGCTTTCTACTCCTCAGGCTGTGGATAACTGGCACACAAGCAAGTCAAATTAAGGAAATGTAAAAATTTACCTTATATTAGAACTTTATGGTTTACCATGGGTTAGGGCAACAAATCTATATGGACCAACTCAAGGGGTATACGAGACCATGGGTGATACTAAAATTCTTGAGCGTGAAGTCGTTCACGCGGGACAGACTTTTATCCGTGCGGGTGAAAATAAAACGGACTCCTTTATCGTTCAAGAGGGAGAGGTTATTTCCTTTATTTCTGAAAGCGGCGCACGTATTGAAGTTGATAGGTATACAGCAGGTATGATTATTGCAGAATCTAACCTCTTACTTAATGAACCATCCCCCCTCAATTATGAAGCGGCGGTAACCACAACAATGGTCAGAATTACGCGACAGGATTTTGAAAAAAAAATGAAGAAGGTCGATTTCTCTCTTTATAATATTGTGGTGCATCTTGTTAAAAAATTAAAAGATCAGGAAGCACGTTGGAAAGAGCAGACTGTCAAAGGAAAACACAATGATTTCAAGGCGCTACAAATAGTAGACCATTTGTTACGCGATATGGATAATACGCGAAAAAAACGCTATCAAGACGTTCTTTTACCTCATTTCAATGTGATGGTAAAATCTTTAGAAGAGCTGAAAAATGAAGAACGGACTACACGCCAAAAGCAAGCATTAGAAGAAAGAGTGGCTGCATTAAAAGGCGAAGAGGCCGTGGCACAATAAAATTATAATATTTTTCATTACAAACCTTTACTTACAAAAAAATACATTACTGCTATAAACCAGATTAGAAATAATTTGGTTTATAGGGGTTTTGTTATTATGCGTAAGAATGTTTTAGGCCGTACAAATATAAAAGTAAGCGCCATTTGCCTTGGCACCATGACATGGGGTCGCCAAAATAGCGAAAGCGAAGGGCATGAACAAATGGACTATGCGCTCGATCAGGGTGTAAATTTCTTTGATACTGCCGAAATGTACGCTGTGCCACCGAATCCCGATACATATGGTAAAACAGAAACCATTATCGGCACGTGGTTCGCAAAAACAGGAAATCGAGATAAAGTTGTTCTTGCGTCCAAAATTGCCGGCCCCGCTTTACCGTGGATCCGCGGTGGGCATTATAAGATTGATCGTAAAAATATCGTCGAAGCACTCGATGCCTCTTTGAAACGATTGCAAACCGATTATATTGACCTGTACCAACTACACTGGCCCAATCGTGGGTCCTATCATTTTGGACAACAATGGAACTATGCACCTCAATTTGATAAGGCAGAAATAGAAGCCAATTTTGTTGACGTTCTGCGCGTTCTTGATGAACAAGTTAAAGCTGGTAAAATCCGCCATATTGGCTTGTCGAATGAAACATCATGGGGGACAATGCAATGGTTGCGCCTGTCCGAAGAACATGGATTACCACGCATGGCCTCTATCCAAAATGAATACAGCCTACTTTGTCGTCAATTTGATACGGATTTACATGAAATTTCTTTGGCAGAGGATTGCGGCCTTTTGGCATGGTCACCCCTTGGCGGCGGCATGTTAAGTGGTAAATATTTGAACGGCGCACGCCCGAAAGGTTCACGCTGGGATATTGATGAGCGCTTCCTTCAACGTGACACGCAAATCGCAAATGATGCGATTAAGGCCTATATAGATGTAGCGGATAAACATGAATTGGACGTCTGTCAAATGGCACTGGCCTTCGTCAACTCGCGCCCGCATGTCACGTCCAATATCATCGGCGCAACATCAATGGAACAGCTCAAAACCAATATTGATTCCATTAATATAACCCTGAACGATGAGTGCCTAAAAGACATCGCCGCATTATATAGACAATATCCCATGGTGTTTTAAGGCTCGCCTTGATTTTACGCGTCATCAAAGCCTTCTTGTAAAACAACATTGCATATCAGTGCACAATGTATTACATAACGCATATACAGTGAAAAAGAGGCATAGACACATGGCAAATGAAAAGAAAAAAGAAAATCTCAACAAAATCAAAATTGGTGATCACGCATTAAAGCCCGAATCAATGATGATGTCTTACGGATATGATCCGCAGCTTTCCGAAGGATCGGTGAAGCCGCCTGTCTTCCTAACCTCTACATTTGTGTTCTCATCCGCCGAAGAAGGCGAGGAATTTTTTCATGTGATGTCCGGTCGTAAAGATGCCCCCGAAGGCGATCGTGGCGGCTTGATCTATAGCCGTTTTAACCATCCTAATGCCGAAATCATCGAAGACCGCATGGCTTTGCTTGAGGGGGCTGAAAAGGCAACCGTGCTTTCCAGTGGAATGGGCGCGATTAGTGCAGTTCTGTTTGGTTTTTTACGCCCCGGTGATGTGATTGTGCATTCCGCGCCTTTATATGGTGGCACAGAAACCCTTATCCGCGGTGCCTTGGCAAATTTTGGCATTAAATCCGTGAGCTTCAATGACGGCTTATGTGAAAACTCTCTAAATGAGGCTGTAGAAAAAGCCAAAACACTTGGCCGTGTCGCTATGGTCTTCTGCGAAACGCCCGCCAATCCCACCAATTCTCTTGTTGATTTTGAACTTTTAACAAAAGTTATAGATAAAGTTGAAGCCGAAACAGGACATCGTCCGGTTTCTGTATGTGATAACACCATGCTTGGCCCGATATGTCAGCGCGTCTGCCCGCAAGGCATCGATTTGGCAGTTTATTACCTGACAAAATATATTGGCGGTCATAGTGATCTTGTTGCGGGCGCTGTCTGCGGCAGCAAGGCCCTGATCAAAATTGTAAGATCAATGCGCGGCTCTATGGGCTTAAACCTTGACCCGCACACATGTTGGATGATTTCCCGCTCGCTTGAAACGCTTTCTATTCGTATGGAACGCGCGACACAAAGCGGCGAAACGGTTGCACGTTGGATCAGTGAAAACCCCTATATTGCAGCAAAAGTTTACCACCCCGAATTAATCGAAGATGCAAAATATAAGGCTGTATATAACCGCCAATGCACCGCGGCGGGTTCGACCTTTGCTTTTGTAATTGATGCGCCGAAATCTGATGTTTTCAAATTGATCAATTCATTATCCCTGTTTAAATCAGCCGTGAGCTTAGGCGGCACAGAATCTTTGGTTTGCCATCCGGCCTCTACCACCCACTCAGGTGTAGCGAAAGAGCTTCGTGATATTACGGGCGTGAATGATGGGCTTGTGCGCCTTTCAATCGGCTTGGAACATCCCGATGATTTAATCGCGGACCTGAATAATGCCTTTAACTTAGTCTTTGGTGAACGCCTGCAAGCCACTGAGTAACGTCACTGATTGCGATAATTGCCCTTGTCTCCCCCCTCTACCATCGGGGGGACACGTTTGACAGCCGAGCAAGGTCCATATCGAAACATACTCTATTTCATACGCGGCAATAATACCCAGTAACGTCCCGTTGATTTCATCTGTCCTGCCATATCTTCGGCGAGGGGGCCGTAGCCCCAAAAGACATCACCGCGCACCGCGCCGATAATTGCGCCGCCCGTATCTTGCGCGATCATCATGCGTCGAATGTCATTTGCGCCCTCAACGGGTTTTGCAATATCCACCCATAAAGGCAGGCCATAGGAAATTTTAGTGCGATCAACAGCCAAAGAACGTCCCGCGGTCAAAGATGCGCCTTGCGCACCAATCGGACCATCACCAGTAATTTCATGAAAAAAGACATAGGATTTATTCGTGTTCATAATCTCATCCGCCATTGTCGGGTTTTCCGACAGATAGGCGCGGATAGATTGCATGGACACATTTTCCTTTGTCAGAAGCTCCCGCTTAATAAGCTCTCGCCCGATCGCATAATACGGATGCCCATTCTGCCCCGCATAGCCGACACGCATTGTTGTGCCATCATCCATAGTGATAAGGCCTGATCCCTGAATTTGTACAAAAAAGGCATCCACCGCATCATCAACCCAGACGAGCACCTCATCCTCATGTGGCCAATTGCCCGAAACAATATCCGCGCGCGCCTCATAAGGCCTAAGATTACCGCCCTTAACGCGCCCCGCAATGCGCTGCCCCTTCAGTTCATCACGAAATACCCCTAAATCAACCATCACAAGATCATCGGGGCGCTTATGAAGGGGGGTTGTATAGGGCGCTTTTCTTTCCCTAGACCCATTTAAAGATGCCTCATAATACCCTGTAAACAGGCCCACAGGGTTATCATCTGAACGCACCATATAGGGGGTAAAATATGTTTCAAAAAATGCATTTACATTTTGTGTATTATCTATGATTTCAGTTTGAAACTTTATGCAAAGATTCTGCCAATCGCCATATGTACCGGCTTGCTCCATTGCGCCAAAAGAGCGATCGGCGGGTATGTTTTTTATACGTTTACACGATTTTTCAAA
>CAXBFT010000178.1:0-4517 GCA_963974945.1 uncultured Alphaproteobacteria bacterium | reverse complement strand
GCAGCATCTTTATATCCATCGGTAATGTCGCTCACCAGAAATTCAGTTTCACCGCCTTGGGTCATGGGGTTTGAAATTTCTGGATGACGCGCCAGATAATCAACAAGGCGCGCGGGGATAATCTCATCTTGGGCAATCAGGGCAATATCCTCGCCGATAATCTGCTGTATCTGCGCCTTTAAAAACGGATAATGCGTACACCCCAAAACAAGGCATTCAATCCCCTGTTTGGTTAAGGGGGTAATGTAATGTTCTAATACCGATGGAATCCACTGCATCCCGTTATTTTCAATCAACGGGACAAGCAAGGGCGTGCTTTCCTGAATGATACTAATATCAGGGTCAAGCTTTAATAGCTCCTCTGCATAGACATTAGATTTCACCGTGTAATTGGTCGCAATCAGGCCAAGGCGCTTATATCCCGCCTCTATGGCACATTCCAATGTAGGAACAACCACACCCAATATACGGCGATCTTTATAGGGACTATTTGGAAGGTAATCTTGTTGCAGGCGACGCAATGCCGTGGCGCTTGCCGTATTACATGCAACGATAATCAGGTTACACTCTTGTTCGAACAAGAAATTCATCGCGCGCTTGGTATAGTTATAGATCGTTTCGGCCGATCTGTTCCCATAGGGAAGGTGTAACGTGTCACCAAAATAAACCATATCAATATCAGGCAAAGCATGTCGTATAGATTTTGCAATCAACAACCCACCTAAACCTGAATCAAAGATACCAAGCTTCATTTTTAAAACAGATCCACATGCACAGAGAGGAGCTTTTCGACCTGGCGTGCCTTTTCCCGATCAGAGAAAATAATCACGCGGTCTTTTGGAAGGATTTCTGTTTCGGGTTTGGGGATTATGATTTTCTCTTCACGCATCAATGCACCAAGGATAACGCCCGATGGAAATTCAATCTCCCCCAGCGCCTGATTAGCAATACCCGAAGATTCTGACACCTCGATCTCCATCAATTCAACCTGTCCATCACAAAGCGTATGAATCCCCCTTATACGGCCACGGCGTACATGCTTCATAATATTGGCAACAATGATTGATTTCGGTGATACCATCACATCAATCCCCAGTGGCCCCACCAATGGGTAATACGCATTATTATTCACCAAGGTTATAACGCGTTCACATCCATATTGCTTTGCCAGCAAAGAGCCGAGAATATTACTCTCATCATCATTGGTTAGGGCTATATAGGTTTCCGCCGTCCCGATTGATGCCTCATCCATAATTTCCTTTTCAAGGGTATTGCCGTTTAAGATAATAATGTTAGATAATTGTTCACTTAGATACTGCGCGCGCGCATCATTACGCTCAATCACTTTAAGCTGCACCCCCGGTATTGTTTTTTGCAGCTTCTTGATGAAAGACATCCCAATATTACCCCCACCGGAAATAATAATTTTACGCGCTTCTTTTTCCAAATGCCCAAAGGCGGCCATAACACGACGAAGATGTTGTGAATCAACGATGATATAAGCCTCATCACCAATATCGAGCATATCATTCTCATCAGGGATAATGGTCTTGCCCTTACGGGTAATAGATACAATAGAAAAGGACAGGTCGGGAAAAAGCTTATCAAGTTGCCCCAATTGTGTATTCAATACCGGACAATCATCCAAACAAATAACCCCAATCAAATGCGCCCGACCATCGGCAAGGCTCATCGCCGTGGTTGTTCCGGGGATGGACAGACGTTGCGCAATATCATCGGCGACCAGATGCTCCGGTGAGATAATAACATCAATAGGCATATGGGCGCGGCTGAACAAATTTGACCACGCAGGATCAAGGTAAGATTGGCGGCGAATACGAGCGATCTTCTTTGGAATACCAAATAAAGAATGTCCTATCTGACACGCCACCATATTCATTTCATCATTATCGGCCACTGCAATAATCATATCGCATTCCTTGGCCCCTGCCGCGTTCAAAACATCAGGGTCAGACGGATATCCATGAATCGTATTCACATCCATACCATTATGGATTTGCGTTAAAATCTCTGCGTTTGAATCAATGACCGTAATATCGTTATCTTCTTTTGATAGATATGCGGCGATGCTGTAACCGACCTGATCCGCACCACAAATAATAACTCTCATAATTTTTCTTTCTTCATAGACCCGAATTTCAAACGGAGTGTACTACGCTACATTTTGTTTATCATCCGAAAAAACCTCAAGCGACTTTAATTTTCTGTGCAAAGCTGATCTTTCCATACCTACAAATTCAGAAGTCTTGGAAATATTACCGTCGAATTTATTCACCTGAGACAGGAGATAGTAACGCTCAAAGCACTCTCTGGCATCCCGCAAGCTCATAGACATCACATCATCTAACAGGGATGATGTTTTATTATCATTTTTCCCACTTTTTACAACATTACCATTGATTTCAGGCGGAAGATGCTCAACTTCAATCGGACCTTGCGAATCTTTTTGCATGATGGCGATCCATTCCAAAACATTATGCAATTGTTTAATATTACCCGGCCATGCGTAAGATTGCATTTTACTCAACGCTTTCTCCGTGAATTGAAGGGTTGATACCGCACGGATTAATGCAGGAATATCCTGTTTGCGCTTACGCAATGGCTCTACACTTATGGGAACAACATTCAGTCGGTAAAACAAATCCTGTCTGAAGCGACCAACCTCTATTACATCTTCTGCCTTTTGGGTGCCGGTTGAAATCACGCGAATATCAATCGGGCATTTCTGTTTTAATCCCGCATTGTAATAAGCGGATTCCTGAAGAACCATAAGGACCTTCCCTTGCATTTCCAATGGCAAAGATAAAACATTATCCAAAAGCAATGTTCCGCCATCAACAAGTTCTAAAAGACCCGGGCGGTAAGGTGTTCCGAATAAAATTTCGCTTAAACGCTCTGCATCCCCTCCCGTACAATCAAATATCATAAATGGCTTATCTGCGCGCAAGGAATGTAGATGCACATATTGCGCGGCAGTGGCCTTGCCTGTTCCTGCCTCACCAGTGATCCATAAACGGCTATTGGTTGGGGCGGCTTTTGCCAATATTTGACGCATATGTTCGGGGATTTGATTTATATGCTGATCTACGCCGCTTTTAGCCTGTAATTTAAGCTCTTTATTCTGCTTCTTCAGGGCGGCATTTTCTAATGCACGGTGAATCATCAAAAGCAAACGATCGCTTTTAAACGGCTTTTCAATAAAATCATATGCGCCCAGTTTAATCGCCGATACGGCAGTTTCAATTGTCCCGTGGCCACTTATCATCAAAAACGGAATATCGGGTGTTTTCTTCTGGGTGTTTTTAAGAATATCAATTCCGTCATCTTTTGACCCCTGCAACCAAATATCCTGTACGACAAGATACGGCATGTGCTGCTCTAACATCTCATAGGCTTGATCGCTATTGCCCGCAGTAATAACCTTATAGCCCTCATCTTCTAAAAGGCCCTGTATCATCAGGCGAATATCTTCTTCATCATCAACGATTAGGATTGTTTCATGCATATTTTTTATGGTCTTCCTTTTGAATAAAGTGTGGAGGCATCGTTGCAAGCGGGAATGTCAACACAACACAAGCGCCACCATTATCCCGCCACTGTGTACGCTTAGAAAGCCATAGCGGTGCGCCTAATGACAGATCACCATGATGGTCTTCCATAATTTTCTTTACGATCGCAAGACCAAGCCCCGTGCCTTTGGGCTTATGTGTAATATAAGGATCGGTAAGCTTTGATATATTCTCCCCCTCGGGGAAGCCAACACCGTTATCACTTACTGCAACAAAAACCTCATCACGCTCATGCATACCGATAAGAATATCAATTACACCTTTTTTATTCTGAATTTCGGCGGCTTCGGTTACGGAATCAACAGCATTTTGTAACAGATTGGTCATCACCTGCCTGATTTGCGCCGCGTCAATTCGCACAAGCAACGCGTCATCATTTTCGACTGTAACGTTAAACCTGATATTGCCATGCGCCTGTTTGGATAAGAATAGGGATTCTTCAATCTGCGGGATAATATTTTCGGTCTGCAATGATGGTTCAGGCATGCGGGCAAAAGATGAAAATTCATCAACCATACGGCCAATATCTTCTACATGGCGTATAATTGTATCGGTGCATTGCGCAAAAATATCGGCATCCTTTGTGATTTGCTCCATATATTTACGTTTCAAACGCTCCGCCGAAAGCTGTATTGGGGTCAGTGGGTTTTTAATCTCATGCGCAATGCGCCGCGCTACATCCGACCATGCCGCTTTTCTTTGTGCGGATTGTAATTCGGTAATATCATCAAAGGTAATAATCAAACCTGTTGAATTTTGCTCTAACATCTCAATAGATAGCCTGAACAAAAAGATACGCTTACCGTTTTCCTGTGTATTGATGGGGATTTCACGCTGAACCATTTTCTTTGGGCGCTTTGCGACATCCATCATCATATCGGAAAGCTCGGGCATAATGTCTAAAATATATTGCCCGACAATCTGATC
>CAXBFT010000177.1:0-4542 GCA_963974945.1 uncultured Alphaproteobacteria bacterium | reverse complement strand
TCCCGTTGCCGGAGAAGCAGAAGCCACACGGCCTGCATATACCGGACGCGCTGCTTTATGCTTAAGATCTGTAAGAACACCTTCAATGCGGCGGTCAACAAATGTCCATGCACCTTGATTTTCAGGTTCTTCCTGACACCAAACGACATCTGCATTTTTAAACGGTGCAAGCTCTGTCGCCAATGCATTATGCGGGAATGGATAAAGCTGCTCTAAACGGATAATGGTTACATCATCAATGCCGCGGTCACGGCGTTCTTGCAACAGATCATAATAAACCTTACCTGTACAAAGAACCACGCGCTTCATCTTGTCATCTTTAACCAATTGATCACGGTCATCATCCCAAAGAACACGGTGGAATGTGCTACCGCTTGTGAACATATCGATGCTTGATTGCGCCAATTTATGACGAAGCAAGGATTTAGGCGTCATCATAATCAATGGCTTGCGGAAATCACGGTGTAACTGACGACGCAAAACATGGAAATAATTCGCAGGCGTTGTACAGTTACAAACCTGCCAGTTATCATCACCTGAAAGCTGTAAAAAACGTTCGAAGCGCGCTGATGAATGCTCTGGCCCCTGACCTTCATAGCCATGCGGTAAAAGCATAACCAAACCCGACATACGAAGCCATTTAGACTCGCCCGATGCAATGAACTGATCAATCATCACCTGCGCACCATTGGCAAAGTCACCAAATTGCGCTTCCCAAATTGTTAGTGTTTTAGGATCAGCCAAAGAATACCCATATTCAAACCCAAGCACAGCCATTTCTGAAAGCGGGCTATCATGGAATTCTACTTTTGGCTGGTTTTCCTTAACATGTTGAAGAGCAACGTGTTTTTTCTCTGTTTCTTGATCATACCAAATCGCATGACGCTGCGAGAATGTACCGCGCCCGACATCCTGACCTGATAGACGAATAGCGAAATTATCATCAATCAACGTTCCAAAAGCCAAAGCCTCTGCCGTTGCCCAATCAAACCCCTCACCTGTTTCAAGCATTTTATCCTTTGCCTGAACAACACGAAGAAGCTTTTTATTAATTGCAAAGCCCTCAGGAACATTGGTAATGATCTTACCAATGCGCTGTAATTCTTTTTCAGCAACGCCGGTATTACCACGGCGATCATCACCATAGGCAACCTTCATATCGGACCAGACACCTTCAAGATAATCAGCTGAATTTGCCTTATAGCTTTCTACAGCTTCAAAGGCTTGATCAAGGATGGCGGTAAAATCATCCGCAACCTTTTGAGATTCTGCCGCATCGATAACGCCTTCTGCAATGAGCTGATTTGCATATTTAGTGCGCGCGGTTTCTTGCTTTGCAATTGTTTTATACATCAATGGCTGTGTGAAGGCAGGCTCATCGCCTTCGTTATGACCGTAACGGCGATAACAGAAAATATCGATAACCACGTCTTTTTTGAATTGCATACGGAATTCTGTTGCCACGCGTGCAACATGCACTACGGCCTCAGGATCATCACCATTCACATGGAAAATCGGTGCATCAAGCATCTTCGCAACATCCGTAGAATACGGACCGGAGCGTGAGAATTTTGGCATTGTTGTGAAACCAATCTGATTGTTAATAACAATGTGAAGTGTTCCGCCAACGCGATAGCCCGGAAGCTCTGAAATCATAAAGGTTTCTGCGATAATACCCTGCCCTGCAAATGCCGCATCACCATGTAATAATAATGGCAAGACAGTGGTTGATTGTGAATCGCCGCGCTGGATTTGTTTTGCGCGTACTTTACCTATAACAACAGGGTTAACGAACTCAAGATGTGAGGGATTTGCAGTCAAAGATAAGTGAATATTGTTACCATCAAAATCACGGTCACTGGATGTACCAAGGTGATATTTAACATCGCCTGAACCAAGAACATCATCAGGTGTTGATGATTGCCCCTGAAATTCTGCAAAAATTGTTGTGAACGGCTTGCCCATAACATTGGCAAGAACATTCAAACGCCCACGGTGTGCCATACCGATAATGATTTCCTGCATACCCATTTGGCCGCCGCGTTTCATTATCTGCTCAATCGCAGGGATTAGCGCTTCACCGCCATCAACGCCAAAACGTTTTGTACCCGTGTGTTTCTTATGAAGATATTGCTCAAACCCTTCGGCCGCAGTCATACGCTCTAGAATCGCTTTTTTACCATCAACGGTAAACTCTGTTTTATTGCGCTCTTCCTCTATACGGGTCTGAATCCATTTGCGTTGTTCAGGGTCAGATAAATGCATATATTCGACACCTACCGTACCACAATATATTTCCTTTAACGCAGCCAAGATCTCACGAAGCGTTGCCTTTTCCATACCAAGCATACCATTGATATAAATCGGACGATCATAATCTGCATCACCAAAGCCATAATGCTCTGGGCGGAGTTCCGGGTGATTTTCCGCTTGCTTCATACCTAACGGATCCAGATTTGCAAGGTAATGACCACGGAATCGATAATTACGGATAAGCATAAGCGCCCGAATAGAATCCATTGCCGCCTGTTTTGCATCTGCACCACCAGCAGCCTTGTTATTTGCATTGGCTGTATTATTTACTGTATCAACCAAAATGCCGTCTGCGGGTGTTATCGCCGAACTACCGAAAGCGCGTTTATCTTTTGCATTTTCTTTTGGAGTCCAGCTTGCACCTGCCAATTCTTTTAAAAATGCAATTTCACCATCCTTCAGATCACCAAAAAATGCCTTCCAACTCTCATCCACATTAATCGGGTTTTTGAGGTATTCGGCATATAAATGCGCGATATATTCGGCATTTATGCCGGAAAGAAATGTTTGATCTTGTGTGCTTGCCTGTGTCATGGCGGATTGATCCTTATGCATATTACTTATATTTCAAAATTCTATATCAAGTGACATAAACCAACTTTATCCTCTATTCAAGAATATCCGTTAAAAAATAACAATTAAATAGAGATTTTATTACTTATTCTTACGCAATGCGCCCGCAATGCGCGCAATTGCACTATCCTCTGCTGCACTTACATTCATGGGATGGTTGATGTCATCGGAAGACATGCCGGAAAACCCACCTACAATTTTGCTCATCGCCTTACCGAAAAAACCTTTTTCCGGCGCAGGGTCTTCGCCAAACTCACCATAAGCCTGCGCAACCGCGCTTGATAGCTCTAAGATAAGCTTGATATAATCTTTAACTTCATCATCTGTTGCCTGTTTTTTTAGGGCCAGGACGGCCTTTTCACATAAGGGCTCAATCTGAAATACGCCTTGCGACCATGCATCCCACTGATCTTGACGCGAGAGAATAGACGCGGCAATCTCACTGGTCAGGGCTTGCCCCTCATGCATTTTTGATACCTCATTCAGACAAGCCTGCATCGCGCGCATTTCAAGCTCATCATCACGCTCTCCGTCTTCATCATCCGCATAGCTGACATAAAGCCCCGCGCGGTATGGAAGACTGACGATTAATTCTGCGTCAGCATCAGAGAAGGAAGAAAGCTGTGTCATGATAACCCCATTATTTATTTTTACGTATATTTCACATTAAGCGCGCCGGCGATTACATGCAAGGCTTTGCGCTCATCAAGGGAAATATTGATAAATTGTTCCCATTGCATGAAATTCTCGCCTTGTTTGGCGGCCTTGTATTTTCCGATCATGTAAAATAACATGACTTTAAGTTTATCCATGATAGGTGTTGAATCGCCGTACTCCCTGAAAGCCAGAGCAACAGATTCACCGATCTCAACCAAATGCCGTCTAAAGGCACTAACCTCTTTCTCATCAACAACGCCGGTTAGAATATCAACGGCGCGATGGCATTCGCCCTCAACCGCATCAAGGTTTTCAGACCAATCGCTCCATTCCGTTTTGCGGCGCACTGTTTCATTGATGACATATTGAACAGTTTCTGCGCCGAAGACCTCTTGCGAATAAGCCGTGATAATACTGGACAGTGCCAATTGCTCGGCCTCTTCAGAATCATCGCCGCCCGTTTCATCGCTCTGGCTGATATACAGCCCCACACGATATGGCAAACTCACGAGCAATGTACGGTCATTTTCTGTTAACTGATCAAGAAAGCTCATTCAATTTAATACCTTCATCTATAACTATTCTATTCTATTCATTTACAATACACAGAAAAAGCCAAGACCTCAAATAGCTTTTGAATATAAGACCATAATCCTGATAAATTGACAATAATCATATATATTCTTGGGATTATATATAAGGTTATCATCAGAAACGATATGTTTTAAAGGACGTAAAATGAGCTATATTCGGAAAATAACAGGTGCTAATGAGAATCTTGTTTTAACAACAAGGCTGCATTGGATTTATCTTTTTGAAGCGATTGCTTGGTTTGTCATTATTGGCGGCGCCGGGCTTTTGATTGAATATGCCCTATGGCACTATGCCGGAAGCAAGGTTTTCACCCTTGAAATCGACCTTAAATTCATTAAATTCGACCAATATCACACGCCCATTCCGTGGATGTTTGGTTTTGCCGGATTTGCTGTTTTTTGGCCA
>CAXBFT010000176.1:0-4571 GCA_963974945.1 uncultured Alphaproteobacteria bacterium | reverse complement strand
CGCCGCGTTTGGGTAGGGTTGTTAGAAGTGCGTAATTGGCCTGAAACCCACTGGAGAAATATAATGCGCCGCCTGCATTAAAATATATGCGTGCGAAGTCCTCTAAATCGGCATGGGCTTGCGTATGACCACGAAGCAAGCGTGACCCCGCCGCGCCAACATCTATTCCACTTTGTAGTGCATCAATTGCCGCGGCGCGCAAAATCGGGTGAGCCGCCATACCAAGATAGTCATTGGATGTAAGGTCAAGTCCGAAGGGTAATTTAAGAGTTCGGAGGCGGTTTTTGTTTTCAAGCCCTGTAATTATACCACGAAAATCTATCATAATGCGTACCTCGAAATTAACGAAAAGGTCATAACTTTGAATTATTAAGCAATGCCGTGTTGTTATGGTATTAAATAGTTACCTTTTATTAAGAATGATAGGGTAGTTTGATTATTTAAGTAAAAATGAGAGATATGGCATGTATATAAAAAATAGATATTATAAACTGAGTGCAGCAGTAACAGCCGGTTTATTGGTAAGTACGTCAGTCCATGCTGCTAACAACTTCAACTCAATCGCAGCTAACATGAATGCGTCTATTGCTTCATTGCCGGGTTTAATCTCAGCTCTTGCTTACTTGTTCGGTGTTCTTTTAGGTGTTCTTGGTGTGATGAAAATCAAAGATCACGTCGAAAACCCATCACAAACGCCACTTAAAGATGGTGCTATACGCTTATTCATTGGTGGTGTGCTCTTTACTCTGCCAATTATATTAGAGTCTATGGTCAATACGATTGGCACAAATGGTATTGGTGCGTCCACGGCAACATTAAAAGGCGTGTCCTTTGGTGTTAATTAACGTATTTTAAGCCGCTTTGTCCTGATCCTTAAACGGTGCGCGGGGTTTAATGCCAAGCTCATTTAACAATCCGTAATCTGCATCTTTTTCAGGGTTTGGAGTTGTTAGGAGCTTCTCACCTGTAAAGATCGCATTTGCGCCGGCCATAAAGGCCATGGCTTGTGCTTCTTTGGAGATAGTTAAGCGACCGGCAGATAAGCGTACCATTGCCTTGGGCATTAAAATGCGGGCAACCGCAATGCATCTGATCCACTCAAATATATCAAGTATCTTATTATTTGCCATCGGCGTGCCTTCAACGGGCACAAGCATATTAATAGGAACGGATTCGGGTTGTGGATTTAGGTTTGATAAAGTGTGGAGCAGGGAAATACGGTCTTTTTCAGTCTCGCCTAATCCTAAAATCCCACCACAACATGCGCTAATCCCTGCTTTTGCAACATTTTTTAATGTATCAAGGCGATCATCATAATTTCGTGTGGTGATGACTTTGTCGTAAAATTCGCGTGAGGTATCAAGGTTATGATTATAAGCGGTTAATCCGGCATTTTTAAGTTTGACGGCCTGATCTTCGGTCAGCATGCCAAGCGTGCAGCATGCCTCCATGCCCATATCGGATACGCCTTTTACCATGTCGCAGACGCGATCAAAGGCGCGTCCGTCAAGAACTTTCGGCCATGCCGCGCCCATACAAAAACGGGTTGAACCGCTTTCTTTGGCTTGGCGTGCTTGCTCTAATACGTCATCCGTTTTCATCAGGATTTCTTTTTCAAGCTCCGCATCATTATGAATGCTTTGTGAGCAATAGCCACAATCTTCGCTGCACCCACCCGTCTTAATAGACAGCAACGTACACATTTGCATTTCATTGGCACTATGGTTGGCGCGGTGAACTCCTGCTGCTTCATAAACCAAATCCAATAACGGACGGTTATAAAGGTCAGCAACCTGATCGAGCGTATAGCTCTTATTCTCTTGTATATTACTCATGCGCGTAAATTAGGATGAATGTTGTGTATGGTCAATATAATATATGTATAAACAGAATATTCTTTTGTCCATATTATGCGCTTTTAATGCCATGTTTTCTCCGTAAAACAACCCATTTGTTTTCATAATGCCAATATTTGTGCGTGAATAAGGCAAGTATTTTTAAGCGGCATGTTATTTTTATGCGTTTTATCTATATGAAAACAAAGGGTTTTTTATAAATAATTAAAAAAAGTAAAAATAAATGTGGCGAGATTGTGACGTATGTGTTAGATTTTTACCTGTAAGTAAGTAATAATTAAATTTTAAGAGGAAAAATATTATGTTTAACAAAACAAAACTATCATACTACAAATTGGGCGCAGCAGTAACAACTGGTCTATTGGTAAGCCAATCAGCTCAGGCTGCTAACAACAACTTCAACTCAATCGCTTCTAACATCAATACATCCATCGCTTCATTGCCTGGTTTGATCTCAGCTCTTGCATACCTTTTCGGTGTTCTTTTGGCTGTTCTTGGTGTGATGAAAATCAAAGACCACGTTGAAAACCCATCACAAACTCCACTTAAAGATGGCGCTATCCGTTTAGCTGCTGGTGGTGCATTGTTCGCACTTCCAATCATTCTAGAAGCGATGACAAACACTGTTGGTTCTGGTATCGGTGCTTCTACAGCGACACTCAAAGGCGTTTCATTCGGCGTTAACTAATTTAGGCTTAAAAGTGATAGAAAAATTTTCAATATCACTCGGGCTTTCAAGAATATCTGAGAGTTCAAAAAGTTCAAAGAGTGGAGCTGGCGTTGCCGGCTCCACTTCTTCCGTTGATGCATTGTCTTTAAAAGAGAAGCGTCAAGGGGTTCTGGTAAGGGATGGGAATGTCTGTGCCTGTTGTGGGTTTCATTCCGAAAAATATCAGGAAATTTTGCATCGCAATGGTAATGTTGATGATTGGTCAGATGGTAATGTGCATACGGTATGTATTTTCTGTCACCAATGTTTCAATCTTGACGGTGTCAATGTTATGCGTTCTGGTGTTTTGTTGTGGCTTCCTGAAATTAAGCAGGCTGATTTACATCATATAGCACGCGCTATATATGTTGCGCGAATTTCACAGGGGCCAATTGCAGATGCTGCGCGTCGTTCATTGGATGCTCTCATGCAAAGGCGAGAAACGGTGAAGTCTCGTATAGGTACTGATGATCCTTATATTCTTTCTATGGTCATGAAAGATTATTTAACGGATTCACAATATTCCAAATGCCATGAAAAACTTGATGGGGTGCGTTTATTTCCGCTGGACCGCAGAATTATCAAAGAATCTGATCTTGAATTTAACCAGTTTCCACAAATTCTGGCTTTTTGGCGTTCAAAGGCGGGTCCGTTCGGTGGTAAGCCACCACAAAAGTGGTTTGATGTTTATCATCAGGTGCAAGCTGCTGCTTAGCATTTTTTCATAACCTCCTAATAAAATATTTAATTTTTGGCGTTATGGTCGATTATTAAGAATCTGCTATATTATTTTTTTAGATTATACGTTAAGATTCGTATTGATATTTAAGAAAAAGTTGACTATGTCCATAATCGAAAAATTTTTAGCCCCCTTCCAAAAAGCAATGAGACAATCGGTCTCGTCTTTTATTCGACTTGAAACAATGGAAAATGAAACAACATTGGTTGCGGCCGATGGTTCTTTGATTTCTTATGTTAAAGTTGAGGGCAGTAAGCAGATCATCGGTGATGATGAATATAATGCTATTGTTAATGCTTCTAATATTAAAATCGGGTCACGTTTTGACCGCCTTGGTCATGCGATGCAGGTGTATTTTGTTCGTGATCCTGCGCGTATTCGTCAAACATTAGAAGAAAAAGTGCGTCCCGCGCGCATGACTGCACAGAATACAGGTTTGGATCTTGAGGATTTGTTTCAGGAAAAAGTAAACCATCTTGAACGCTTCCTTACACATGAGGAGCAGTATTTTGTGCTGTGGACGCGCCCGTCATGTATGACAAAAAGTGATATGAAGCGCTGTGCAGAGCAAGCAAAAGAAGAAGGAAAGAAGTGGGTTCCGGCGGCAAATTCACAATATCCTTATGGTGTATTGGACCCGCTTCGTACAAGGCATAAAAGTTTTATTTCGTCTATGCTAACGGCTTTTAATGAAATGAATATTGAGTGCCAATTGCTTGAGGTTCACGATGCGTTAAATGCGATTCGCAGCAACTTATTCCCGGACCGTGCAAATGAAAATTGGCGTGCATGTCTTCCCGGTGACCCTATTCCGCCGCGCGCACCACAAAGCACGGTGGATATGTCGGATATTTTATGGCCGAGTTTGCCAAATCAAATTACTGCCGCAGATGCTAAGGTCTTAGGGAAGTCAGTCGTTCGTATTGGTAATTTATTATGGGCCGGTGCGGATATGACATTGGGGCCTATGGATGCAACCCCGTTTCCGGTATTGCTCAATCGCTTGGTTGAGGCAGATATTCCATTCCGCATATCCTTTCTTATTGAGGGTGGTGGCGCATCTGCTGTGGCGATGCGTACTTTTGCCGCGACTCTTATGGGGCCGACAAATGCGGGTAATAAGCCCATTAAGTATTCTTTGGAAAGCTTGACGGCGCTTGCGCGTAAAGAGCCTGTGGTGAAGATTCGTGTATCCTTTGCTACTTGGTGCAAAATTGAAGAAAAAGATCAAATTCTTGATCGTCTTTCTGTTTTGTTACAATCTTTT
>CAXBFT010000175.1:0-4579 GCA_963974945.1 uncultured Alphaproteobacteria bacterium | reverse complement strand
GGTCAGCTCAATCGCCCCCAAAAGGTTTTTCCAAATCGGTGTGATCGCGATCACTTCGTCGCCTTTATCAACCAAAGCGGCCAGAGATAAATGCATCGCGGTTGAACCCGAAGATGTAACAAAAATACGCTCTCTCTCAATATCCATTTTATAGATACGGGTATAATATGAAGACAAAGTATCGCGCAATTCATTCCGCCCAAGTACGGGGCCATAAAATGTTTTACCATCCTTCAAAGCATCCATCGTCGCCTGACAGATAAAATCAGGTGTAGGCGAATCGCCTTCCCCCTGCCCCAGCGCGATAAGGTCTTTCTTCCCCTCCGCATAACGCATCATCTCCGCCCCCGGATTGGCCGTTAAGGCATGTAAAACAGGGCTATAATTTCGTACTTTAGGCTCAATAGGCTGTTGTTTTTCATTTTTCATGTCGATCACATTATCTTTAATATTATTCAGGCTCATTGTTTTAATGCTCATTATGTTATGAGGACAATAGAAAAATGCGTTTTACCGCAATAAAAAACATACACCTCAATCAATGCATCTTTAAAATCTATGTCCTGTTAGTTTGGGAATTTTTTATATATATGCGCAGCATCCGCGCTATGAGCTATTACTTGCGGGCGCAACCCGCCGCGTTTGCTGCTTCTGCCTTAACTTTTGCCAATTTTGCAGATGCGAGCATAGCCACCATCACCATTGCGGATAGGTTTACCATTATATTTACAATGTCAAAAATAAAATTGCTCATGTTTTTATTGTAACCATAAACAGTTAACAAAGTGCAAGTAAATTATGTTTTTAATTCATCTAAATTTTTGTAAAGCTCTAACGCTTCGGGATTTGCTAGAGCTTCAACATTTTTGATTGCCCGCCCCATAATCATATCGCGCACTGCAATTTCAGTAATTTTCCCACTTTTTGTGCGCGGTATATCGGTAACAGCAATGATTTTGGCAGGAACATGGCGCGGTGAAGCACCTTTGCGAATATCGGTTTTAATCTCTTTGATTAGATTATCATCAAGCTCCCACCCTCTTTTTAAAATCACAAACAAAATCACCCGCACATCATCTTCAAAATCTTGACCAACGGCAACACAATCGGTAATCGCTTCGATCTTTTCTACTTGACGATAAATCTCGGCCGTACCGATACGAACGCCACCGGGGTTGAGCGTGGCATCACTGCGACCATGCATTATAAAGCCATTATGTGCCGTTTTTTCAACCCAATCACCATGCGTCCAAATATTATCGTAATTTTCAAAATATGCGCCTTTATACCGCGCGCCACCTTCATCATGCCAAAAAGATACCGGCATACATGGGAATGCTGATTTACAGACAAGCTCCCCTGATTGTTCCTTAATGGATTGGCCATCATCATCAAAAACATCCATATCCATACCAAGCCCTGAGCCTTGTATCTCTCCGCGGTAGACAGGTGAAATGGGATTACCGAGCATAAAGCAAGAGACAATATCAGTCCCCCCACTAATCGAGGCCAAATGCACATCATCCTTAATCGCACTATAAACATAATCAAAAGATGCATGCACCAGAGGCGATCCGGTCGAGGCAATTGAACGTAACGCCTCTAATTGATGGGTTTTCTTTGGCGCTAAATTTTCATTCTTCATCGCTTCGATGTATTTGGCGGATGTCCCAAAAAACGTACAATCATGCGCAGATGTATAATCCCATAGCACGTTTCCATTAGGATAGAATGGTGATCCATCAAAAAGCAATAATGTCGCGTTTGATGATAATGCCGTTATTAACCAATTCCACATCATCCATCCGCATGTGGTAAAATAGAACACCTTGTCATCAGGTTTAATATTAGATTGTAACTTATGCTCCTTCATATGTTGGAGGAGCGTTCCGCCATGACCATGGACAATACATTTCGGCACCCCCGTTGTCCCGCTTGAAAACATGATGAAAAGGGGGTGGTTAAATTCAACGCGCGTATAATCAACAGATATTGCATTATAATCCGCAATAAAATCATCAATCAAAATTGTGTCAGGCAAGGATGATACAGCGAGCATTGAACCTGCAAACGGGATAATCACTGTTTTTTGTAAACCCTTTAAATGTGGCTGCGCCTCTTTAACCTTTGTCAGGACATCGATGACTTTGCCATTATAATAATATCCATCAACTGCGATCAAAACCTTAGGCTCTATCTGACCAAAGCGATCAATGACCCCCTGCACACCGAAATCAGGCGAGGCCGATGACCATATCGCCCCCAATGAGGCGGCGGCGAGTGTGGCAATAATGGTTTCGGGCATATTGGGCATATATCCCGCAACGCGGTCGCCCTTTGTTATGCCCAGCGCTTTTAAAGCCTGTTGCCATTTTGAAACTTGCGCATACAAATCATCACGCGATAAAGCGCGCTCTTCCCCTGTTTCATCACGGAAAATCATTGCCGTTCCTGCGCCATTAAATTGTAATAAATTTTCGGCGTAATTAATCATACCATCAGGATAAAAATGTGATCCAAACATCAGGCCATTATTCTCATCAAGAATGCGTGCGCCTTTTTCACCAATTACACCGCAATAATCCCATAACATATCCCAGAAGATTTCTTTTTCCGCGACTGACCACGCCCATAAAGATTCGTAATCGTCAAAACTTTGACCTGTACGCTTTGTGACCAATGCCATAAAGTCATAAAGCTGCGTGTTTTTGATCTGATCTTCGGATGGTGCCCATAATGGTGTGGTCATTTAACAATCTCTACATTAATGAAAATATAAAACGAAATAATTTTGTGCAATTTAGTAACGAATTGCAAGGACAAGCGAATAACAAAGACAACAGCATACAATTTTTATTCGTTTTGCATGGCTTTAAGATATATAACTTAAAAAAGTTACGATTCGTATAACATTATGTATCATAAGGTTTTAGGTATAATTTAATGATAAAAAAATTCTTATTTCTGACTTTTATAACATGTATAGCAATCATGCAGCCCCCTTCTGCGGCGCACGCAAAATTTGATGAGCCTGATCTTGATCGATATAGTCATACCCGTTTAGTTGAAGAGCGAAATGCCCTGCGCCCGGGTGAAGAAATTACCATTGCCACCACATTGAAATTAGAGCCGCATTGGCATGTTTATTGGCAAAACCCTGGTGATTCAGGTTTGCCTGTTAAAATTCAATGGGATCTGCCTGAAGGATTTGAAATTTCAGAGATCCAATGGCCAACACCTGATAAAATTTCTTATGATATTTTAGTGAACTATGGATATTATGACGAAGTTACACTACTTCAGACGATTAAAGCGCCTGCCACACTGCCCGAAGGAAAAATTACCCTTAAGGCAAAAGTGAATATATTGGTATGCAATGAAATTTGCATTCCCGAATCAGATGAATTGACACTCGACCTTAATAACCCCGAAGCGCTACATGTCGATAACAGCGATTATATAAAACAGGCACAGATAAAAATCCCGTCCGGTATTAAAGGTAACTTTATTTATGGTGAAGCCGATAATAAGTTATTGCTAACCCTCACCCCGGAAAACCGCACGATACTCAATGAGGCCACAGCCGAAAACCTTGAATTCTTCCCGATTGATTGGGGCATTATCAACCATCTTGCCATGCCCGATGTCACCATTGAAAATGGTATGGTAAAATTAAGCCATGAACGCGGCGATCAATCTTTAGAAGAGATCGAAGGCTTAGCAGGTATTTTGGTGATTAAAGGCAAACAAGGCGAAAATATCGGATTTAATATTGTAAATCTGCCTGAAAAAAAAACGATAGTGCCCAGCGTTAGCGTCAACCAAAACAACTCAAACACGGCAAATGACAACACTGGTACACAAAATGTACAACCCAGCAACCTGACATGGTTCAGCGCCATTTACCTCGCGATATTCGGTGGCTTGGTTTTAAATCTTATGCCTTGCGTTTTCCCCGTTTTATCAATGAAAGCCTTAAGCCTTGTAAAAATGAGTGAAAAGGATAACGCCTTGGCGCGCAGACATGGCATCGCCTATACACTTGGCGTAGTGCTAAGCTTTATTGCCATTGGCGGTTTGCTTATTATTTTGAAAGAGGCCGGATCAGTTATAGGATGGGGATTTCAATTGCAAAACCCAATCGCCGTTACCGCACTGGCCTACCTACTGTTCATTATCGGCCTAAACCTCATCGGATTTTTTGAATTTAATTTTGGCCTTGGTAATGTCGGCGGTAAACTTACCCGCGGGCAATCTGTAAGCAGCACATTCTTTACAGGCACATTGGCAACAATTGTGGCAACGCCCTGCACTGCACCCTTTATGGGGGCGGCGATGGGATTTGCAATCACCCAACCCGCAATCGTGAGCATAAGCATTTTTGCTGCACTTGGCCTTGGCCTTGCTCTACCCTATCTATTGCTCTCCTATATCCCTGCTCTGCGCAAATTCTTGCCAAAGCCCGGGGCATGGATGAATACATTCAAACAGTTCCTTGCCTTCCCGATGTTTGCCTCTGCCATATGGTTGATCTGGGTTTTAAGCCAACAATCAGGCTCCTTTGGTGTTTTACTCGTTT